>JAZRVP010000134.1:0-2141 GCA_045599245.1 Myxococcota bacterium | reverse complement strand
TAAAAGAAATACAACAAATTCAAGTGTATCTGGCTTCATATAAAACATCTCCTTCCCCCGACCTGCGATTATGCCATCAATTTACGTGATTGTAATCCACAAAATTTTTCCGAGGCGTATGAAATAGCCGAGGGGCGGCTGGCGAGGCGGTGTGCACAACGCCTCGACAGGGGAAATAGGCGGCGAAAGCGAGCCGGATTTCCCCCTGAAGCTGCGTAGCACGCTACGCTGCAACAGGGGAAATAGGCGAGCCCCAAAATAATATTTATATTTCCTCAATCACCCACTCGCCGATGGTTTTCAATTCAAAATCGAATTGAACACCAATTTGATATAATTTTTTATGATCAGCTTCGTAGGGAATTAAATAACCTTTATCATTGATTTGCTGAATGGCTTTTTCGGGCGAATCTTTTTTCTTAAATTCAAAGCAGAAAACGGCGTCTTTTGTTTCTATCAATAAATCAGATCGTCCCACGGCATTGGCTTGTTCAGCTCGAACCGTATAAGGCGTCACAAATCGACATAATAATAACAGGAGCGTTCTATAATAATGCTCGTTGTAATCTTCTTTTTTACGCAATGCATTATAGGGAATTGACGAAAGAAACGAACGAGCGAGTGTCAATGCTTTGTCGATATCATGTTCATTCAAACTGTATGAAAATTCGCGCGAAAAATCAATATTTTCCGAATTATTATCATGACCGTAATAGGGCATCAGACAACGGGAAAAGCCAATACGAACTTCTTCATTCGGATATTTAAAAAAATAATCCTCGGTTTCTGAATCATAATCTTTAATTGTCAGATACCCGGACTGATAGAGAAGCGGAATGATATCCGACGATTTTTCAGCCGGCATGTCGAATATTTCCCGGCTAGTCCAGAAGCCATGATCGAGTTTTTCCACATCAATATTCGAATGCAGGCTGATTTGTTGTGCAAGAAATGTCGGCGTCCCGGATGAAAACCAGAAATTGTCGAGTTTCTGCATCCTCAGACTGTGCATGAGACTGAATGGATTATAAATATCAGGCGAAGTTTCGGAAAAATGATAGCCGTCATATTTTTTCTTCAATCTGTCAATGGTTTCATCATAAGACCAGCCATGTTTTGCGGCCATGGCTTCAATTTCCGGTTTAAGGCAGATCAGCATCTCTTCCTTGCTGATGCCGCAAATCGTGTCATACTGCGCATCCATGCTCAAATGCGTCAGATTATTAAACTCGCTGAAAATGCTAAGCTGACTGAATTTGGTGATGCCTGTCAAAAAGACAAATTGCAACAAACCGTCATTTTGTTTAATCGGGCTGTAAAAATCGCGCATCATATTGCGTGTTTTCTGAAATAAATCATCTTGCCCCATCAAATCGAGCAGCGGTGCGTCATATTCATCGATCAGAATCACTGCTTTCTGACCGGTTTTCTTCACTGCACCGACAATCAGGTTGGCAAGGCGAGTGCTCAGACGAGGATCATTCATTTTGACGTCATATTTTTCTTCATAGCTGGATAGCTGCCTGTTTAGCTGGCTATACACGGCCTCCGTGCCATCGGCGCACTTTGCACCGGACAGGTCAAAATGGAGCACGGGATGTTCAATCCATTCGTGTTCAAGCTGCTCGACTGCGAGTCCCTTAAACAGGTCTTTTCGGCCTTCAAAATAGGCTTTGAGCGTCGAAACGAGCAACGACTTACCGAAACGGCGCGGACGCGCGAGAAAACATACCGTCAACTCGTGAACGAGCTTGTAAATTAATGCCGTTTTGTCGACATAAATGGCGTTTCTGCGCCTAAGTTTTTCAAAGTCCTGAATGCCCAAAGGCAATATGCGCTGTTCCATGCTTGACTCCTATCTACTCGCTTCTGCAAACAACAATGCAGAAACTGGTGCCAGAACTTAAGCGATTTTGGTACGGATTTTAACCCCATATTATGAATTTTGGGGACGAGCGGCTCGCCTTGAGACGTGCCGTAGAGACTGTGAGATAATTCGATATAGACTGTTCCTCTGTGTATTCTGTTCCTTTTAAATTTAAGCAGCGCGTTGTTTGAACAATGAACGACGTCATTTTTCGCATCATATTCAAATGAAAGATCGTTTTTTGCATCTGATTCCTTCTGATGTACCTTTGGAA
>JAZRVP010000133.1:0-44449 GCA_045599245.1 Myxococcota bacterium | reverse complement strand
TGCCTCAGCCCCCCGCGCCGCAAACGTATTCAGGGCAGCTGCCCATGAAAAAGTCGCTTGAAGGCTCGACACAACGTAAAAAGATCATTATCGGCGCGACCATCGTCGTCGTCATTCTGATCATCGCAATCCTCATTCTCGTGGCCGTGAAATAAGGCCGTTTTATTTGTCTTTATTTGAGATTTCGGTACGCAATACGCACCGAACATCACCATTCCTTTTTAACAGGTGTAGAACCAGTATATGGCCGGTAAGAAAATTCGCTGCTCTTTTTGCGGCAAAGAAGAAAAAGATGTCCGAAAACTCGTCTACCGCAAAGACACGCCAAACGAAGGCGTCTGTATCTGCGACGAATGCACGATGAAATGCATGGGAATGCTCATGCAGGAAGAAAGCAAGGCGGCAGCCGAAAAAGAAGTCGCAATCTCTGCCGCAGACATGCGGCCGACTCGCATCAAGAATTTCCTCGACGATCACATTATCGGACAGGAACGGGCAAAAGTCGCAATGAGCGTCGCGATTTACAATCACTACAAGCGAATTGAGAACATCCAGGTCGATGCCAACGACGACGTTCAGATGACGAAAGGCAACATTCTGATGATGGGACCGACGGGTTGCGGCAAAACACTGATTGCCCAGAGCATTGCCAAACTTCTGAACGTTCCTTTTACCGTTGCCGATGCGACGACCCTGACGGAAGCCGGTTACGTGGGCGAGGACGTCGAAAATATCATCAAGAATTTGTGGATTGCCGCAGGCAAAAATATCGAACGGACCTCGAAAGGCATCGTCTGCATTGACGAAATCGACAAGATTGCGACGCGTGGAGACAAAGGCAGGGACGTCGGCGGTGAAGGCGTTCAGCAGGCCCTTTTGAAGATGATCGAATCGGGGTCTGTGACATTCACCCCGGACAATGCCAAAAATCGCCCCCAGCAGGATGTCATTCAGGTCGACACGACCAATATTCTGTTCATTTTCTCAGGTGCATTCAACAATATCGGTAACATCGTTCAGAATCGAATCGGCGTGAGCGGCCTGGGTTTCCACAGCGATCCCGTAGCGAAAACGACGGACAACGACGTGGAACTTCGCCGCCAGGTCGAGACAATAGACGTCATTAAATACGGCCTGATCCCAGAGTTTATGGGCAGAATTCCTGTCATAGTCACCCTGGATGAACTCGATGAAGCCGCACTTCTCGAGATCATGTGGAAACCGAAAAACAGCATACTTCGCCAGTACGAGCGTCTTTTTGAACTGGATCACGTCCGACTGAACGTGACACAGGATGCCCGTGTGGCGATTGTGAAGGAAGCGATTCGCCGCAAGAGCGGAGCCCGCGGCCTTCGTTCAATTTTTGAAGAAGTCATGCTGGACATCATGTACGAAGTTCCGTCGATGGAAGGCGTGAGCGAAGTCATTATCGATGAAGGCGTCGTAACGAAGGCGCATGCCCCGGAAGTTAAGTTTTACCAGAGTGCCTCGTAAGCAGCTCTGAAGTGGAAGGTATATGTCAAAGTTTCGCAGTGGCTTTGTGGCGCTCGTCGGGCGCACAAATGCCGGAAAATCAACGCTCGTCAATGCCCTGACGGGTGAAAGAGTGAGTATCACAAGTTCAAAGGCACAGACGACGCGCGACAAAATTCGAGGCATCGTCAACCGCCGCACATCCCAGATCGTCTTTATCGATACCCCGGGACTTCATTTATGGCTAAAACGCACACTCAATCAGGTGATGATTCAGAATGCCCTGTCATCACTGGGCGATTCAGACTGCGTCCTGATGCTGATCGATGCCTCTCATGCCCTGACCAAAGACGGCCAGATTGAAGAAATCGAACAGACGCTCATTGATGCCATCAAACAGGCCGGAAGACCGGCAGTTCTTGCCATCAACAAGCTCGATCTGCTCAAGGATCCGAGCGGCCTGCTGCCGATCATTGCAGCCTACAGCAAAGCCTGTAATTTTGAAGACATCGTGGCCGTAAGCGCACGCAAGAAAAAGGAATTTGACACGCTTCTCGATGCCCTTGAAAAACATCTTCCGGAACAGGCAGCATTCTACCCCAAGGAACTCTATACCGATCAGTCGGAACGTTTTCTGGCCTCCGAAACGATTCGAGAAGTCATCTACCGCCAGATGAGCAAAGAGCTTCCTTATTCAGCAGCCGTCGAAATCGATGACTTTAAATCGATGAGAGATGCCGGCCGAATCGAAATCAAGGCCACAATTTACGTCGAACGCGAAAGCCAAAAGGCAATTTTTGTCGGCAAAAAAGGCGCTGCCATCAAACAGCTGGGTATCGATGCGAGATCGAAACTTGCCGAAGTTCTCGACGCCAATATCCATCTTGAACTCGTCGTCAAAGTTCAGGAAGACTGGAGCGAAAACCCCAAAGATCTGAAAAATTTCGGATATCTTGAGGAGCAAGAGAAGTAAATTATGAAAGAAAGACTCCCCATTGTCGCACTCGTCGGCCGTCCAAACGTCGGCAAATCGCGCCTTTTTAATCGATTTGTGCGTTCACGAAAGGCAATTGTCGAAAATACCCCGGGCGTGACGCGCGACCGCAATTACGGAACAGCTCACTGGAACGACTGCCGCTTTACCGTCATCGATACCGGCGGTTTTGAACCGGAATCAACCGATATTCTGCTCGAACAAATGCGCGTTCAGGCACAGCTTGCCGTCGAAGAAGCCGACGTCATTCTCTTCGTCGTCGATGCCAGAAGCGGCCTGCTGCCGGCCGATCAGCAAATCGCTGAAATCCTTCGCCGTTCTAACAAAAGAATTATTCTCGTTGTCAATAAAATCGATCAGCCCAAACTCATCGAACTTTCGTACGAGTTTTATGAACTTGCATTCGAAGAAATGCAGGCCATTTCGGCCGAACATGGCATGAATTTCTTCGATCTCGTCGAGTCTGTGACGCGTGATTTCCCGCGCAACGATCTCGAAACCGACCGCCGTGCCAAATTTGAAATCGACAACGATTTCGCCGAATTTACAGAAGAATACGCCGAAGAATTTGGCCGTTATCCCAAAGGATATGACCCCAAAGAAGACGAAGAAGAAACTGACGACGAATTTGCAGAAGACGGCAACGAGGAAGATGAATTCAGCGATGAAAACTTCGAAGAAGAAAGCGACGATTTAGACGAAAGTGACGACGAAATCGAAGCCTCCCGTTCAGGCAGCCACGTCTTTGAAACCGAAGAGGACGCTGAGCTTTACGAAGTTCCTGCGACGGCCTCATACGCCGAAGAACTCGCCGAACGCGTGCGCCATGAAACGATTTTTGTCGCCGTATTGGGCAAACCAAACACGGGAAAATCGACACTCATCAACCGCCTTCTTGGCTATCAGCGCCTGTTGACAGCCGATATTGCAGGAACGACACGAGACACCATCGACTCTGAACTCGAGGGTCCGGACGGCCAGCAGTATGTGTTGATCGATACCGCCGGTATCCGCCGAAAGAGCACGATCAGCCAGAGAATCGAAAAGTTCTCCATTGTCAAAGCCCTGGATGCCGTTGAACGTGCCGATGTCGTACTCCTAGTTGTCGATGCCCAGACCGGTGTCACAGAACAGGATCTGAAGATTGCCTCACTGGCTATAGAACGCGGCTGTGCCATTGCCGTTCTGCTCAACAAATGGGATGCCGTGGAAGCCAAAACAGATCGCACGGCAAAAGAACACATTGATGCAGCTCGCGAACGCCTCTCGTTTATCGATCACGTTCCCGTCTTTACGATCAGCGCTCTGACAGGACAGCGAACGCACAAGATTCTCGATATTGCCAAGAAACTCTACACGACGGCAAGTTCCCGCGTTCCGACCGGCGAACTCAACCGCGTGTTCCGCCGAATGCAGGAACAGCACAATCCGCCGACCGTTGGCAGCCGCAATCTGAAGTTTTACTTTGCGCAGCAAGTTGCCATCCGTCCGCCCACGTTTGTCATCCAGGCAAATGCCCCGGAAATCGTTCCGGAAGCCTACAAACGTTATCTCATCAATCAAATCCGGGCATATTACGGTTTTGAAGGCACCCCGATCAAGGTGCTGTTCAAGAAACCGGCCGGCCGCAGAAAATGGGAAAAACGCGGCAAATAAGCAGACCGTGTGACAAACACGGCCCCACTCATCGTTCTTTTACACACGAGCGAAAATCATGGCCAAAGACAGCTCTAAATCATCAGGGATAAAAATAATCGCGAAAAATAAAAAAGCATTCTTTGATTATATGGTCGAAGAACGCTTTGAAGCGGGCATTTCGCTATTGGGAAGCGAAGTCAAAAGCATTCGTGCAGGCCATGTTTCGCTTGGAGAGTCGTATGCGAAGTTTCCGGACGACTGCAATACGGAACTGTTCCTTCTCAATGCCCATATTGCAGAATATGCCTGGGCGAATCGCAACAATCACGAACCGCTGCGGCCACGCCGTCTATTGCTTCACCGGCGTGAACTGGTTAAACTGTCGCAGGCTGTTGTAAGGCAGGGGCTGACCCTGATCCCGCTCAGCATGTATTTTAAGAACGGCAAGATTAAGCTCGAGCTTGGACTTTGCCGGGGCAAGAAAAACTACGACAAGCGAGAAACGCTTAAAGCAAGGACGGCACAACGCGATGTGGAAAGAGGTGAATAGCAGATTTATCGTCAATCCAATCGAAGTGGAAGGCGAAACAGTATTTGTCCCTGTAGAAGAAGCGCCCATAGAGCGCGATTATCTGGAACGTCGGCCGGCACATGGCCGTGTCCGGTGGTACTCGCGATCGCTTGGATACGGTTTCATCTGGGAAGACGGAGACTCAAAGGATATCTTTGTTCACCAGACATCAATACAAATTCCGGGCATCAGGAAACTGCGTTCCGGGCAGCGCGTATTGTTCGAATACTGCACAATGCCAACAGGAAATTTGGCCATCAATGTGATTCCCGTCATGGAACGCCAGGAAAACCTCTCGCGCTATCATGAAAAGCTTGAAAAAAGCGCGAATAATGATTGATTTTAATCGCAAGAGCGCGTAGAAGGCGCGGGTCTTTTGACGGCATGGGGCCGTTAAGACGAATATGATTTGCTGATAAAGAAAAATCAGCAGTTGGGATGGCGGCTTTTATAAAAAAGTAACGGTCCCTGGAGGAAAAAAATGCCTAAAGCAATCGTTGGTCGTAAAGTTGGAATGACTCAGATTTTCACCGCAGAAGGTGACTGCGTTGCCGTAACCGTCGTGAAAGTCGGTCCCTGCACGGTCGTTCGCAAAAAATCCGCTGATGGCAAAGACGGCTATAATGCAATCGTCCTCGGTTTCGAAGATGCTCGCAGTGCCGTTGTTGACGGTGAAACCGTTTACAAAATGAACAAAGCCGAACTCGGCGTGTTCAAAGCAGCTGGCGTTGAACCCTGCAAATCGCTCCACGAAATTCGCGTTGACGATGCCGATCTCGCCAAAACCGACAAATACGAAATCGGTCAGAAAGTGAACGCCGATATCTTTGTCGCCGGCGAAATCATCGACGTCATCGGCACAAGCAAAGGTTCTGGTTTCACAGGCGTTATGAAACGTCACAATTTCGGTGGCGCGAAACGCTCCCACGGTGCCCATGAATATATGCGTCACGGCGGCTCCATCGGTACGACCTCCACACCGGGTCGCGTTATGAAGAACCGCAAAATGGCCGGTCAGTGTGGCAATGCCCGCGTTACCGTTCAGAACCTCCGCGTTTTCAGCGTGGACGCCGATCAGAACCTCATCCTCGTGAAAGGTTCCATTCCTGGTGCCAACGGCTCCATCGTTTACATTCAGGACGCTGTCAAAGCCCGTCGTTCATAATCTGAACTCGGTTTTGTAATGCACGAATTAGGGATGCTTTTCGGAACATCCCTTTTTTTGTTTTTAGCGCTCACCCTGGGACGCAAATTTTTGCGTCTCTACTACTACGGCTCGCGTTTTTGGGGGGGACATTGCTATTGGCCTGCGGCCAATACGCAATGCCGAACCGTGCTATCGGCAGTGCCGATACGCACGGTTTATTTCGTTTTTACACTGTAGACAAAACTGGTCTTCGGCAAACGAAGCATTCTCTCGCGAATGAGATCAAGCGGCACTTTCGTATTCTCAACGTGCTGTTTCTGAAGTGCAACGAGCGCGTCTTTGTCGCCTTTTGCCTTGATTTTTGCAATCGCTGACATGATTCGCTCGGAAGCGGCCGCCATTTTATCGAGATGAATGCTGAAAACACCTTTGTCCTTGCCATTCGCGGCCACAGCATCGGCATCGAATGTCAGAGCACCATCTTCCATCATCATGCCGATTTGGATGGCTGCCAGCTGTGAATATGGCTGAATACGGCCATCAACAGTCGTCATGCCACGAGAAATCTGCCCGAAACACCAGTAGATCGAATCGGCATAACTCTTATTGGCCAGTTCCTGTGAAATGACAGATTTTTCAACGAGATAAGTCAAAAACCAGAGTGCAGACGTCTGCGCTTTGAACTCTTCCGCCAAGGTTGCAAGCGCACCGCCAAAGATCTCGTCATCAACCTTGCCATTGACCGTGTATTCATGCGCAGGCCCCAGATTGTGAGCTGCTTCATGAACAATCGTTCCCAGAAGTCCCGGAACCGAACCATCGGAAATTAGCTCAAGGTCCTGTGCCGAAAACAGAGACGATGCAAGCATCTTTCGATCGCGAAGGCTGTCAGGATCAGAATAAAGGTTGTTCATCGCGATGGTGCGCCCGCGACCTTCATTGGCTACAGGCCCCCAGTTCGGCAAAGACTGACCTACGGTTGCACCAAAAGCATCGCGATCGTCACCGCTGTTCGTCACGATATCGATGAAATCGGGAAGATGAAAACTCACTTTTCTCGATACATAGGGAGCACCGGCAATGACTGCCATTCGTTCTTCCATATCCTGCTGAAGCGGAGAAAGTTTTTCCTGCCAGACGAGTGCATCGGGATTAATGCGCGCAAAGGTAAGATGGAAACCGGCTTTACGAGAACAGGGTTCCCAATAGGTTTCATCGGGAGCACAACGGACATACCACTTTGAATTGAGAGAATTCATCGCAGCCCAGGCTTCATCGGCTGGTTCCCAGTTGTTGCTCAAAAAGGCATCCGCCGCAGCCATGAGGTATTGATGAAGTGCTTTTTCATCGGCATTGTCAGCGACAGCGGCCGCAGCCTCTTTGAGTGCATCGCTCACTGCCGTCATTTCACTCTTGTAATACTCGCTGTAGGGAACAGCTTTGAACGACTCGCCATCTTTTACGACGACCGTAAACGGGGAAAGAAGGTCGCTGCTGTCCGGACGTGCATCAAGCGACTGACAGAAATTGGCATCTTTCTGCAAATCAGCGGGATAAATGCCGACAGGAATTTCATCCATACCGCTGATGGCGCGACACTGTTTGTCATTTTTCATCAAGGGACTTTCAGCTTTAACGCCCCAGTTATGTCTGGCCATGCTCTGTGACATGATGTCATCGGCAGGAATTTTGGACATTGCGATATCAAGACCCACCTGTTTTCCATACAAAACATCGATTGCTTTGCCGACTTTTAGCATGGCTTCGACGAATTTTTTGTCACTCTCAGAGGCATTTGAAAAATCGGAAGCAACGAGTGTTGCAGCCGCCTGATCGAGTTCCTGTGCAACCTTAATCCGTCTTGCGGCTTCGTTTTCATCAAGAGCTGCGCCGAGGAGCGGGTCTTTCATGACATCGACCATGCGCTGATAAGCCTGATAAAATGCCGGTGTGAACTGGCCATCGGCCGTTTTCCAAACGAAAGATTCAGAGGTCGGATAGAAATTAAGAGTGGTAAGCCGATCGGACGTCACAGTTGAAGCCGGATTATCTTCAGAGACCCAGAAAAGAGGGATATTGAGTCGCATTGCAGCTTTATTAAAAGCATTGCGATCGAGCTGATCAAGCGCAACCGTCTGAGCCTGAACCGCAGTGTCCTGAGAATCGGTAGCATTATTCACGGCAGGTTCCTTTGCACAGGAAAAAGAGAGGACAGAAATGGCCGCAGCTGCAGCCAAAATGAAAGAACGATGACTTTTCATAACAACCTTTTTGTAACAACGAGTTAAATGTGTTTAGGATCTTTCCAACGAGGATCACCCGGCTTAATGCATTCCCCAATCGGCATTTGAGGCTGAATTCTTTTAATCATCTGCACGACGAAACGCCCGGAAGAAGACGCAAAAAAGACGCGTCTCTTTTGAAAGCCGAGTTTATTAAAGCATTTTTGGGCGCGTTTATTCGCGGCATAAGTTTCGAGGATAACGGCCTTTATGCCTTCATCCATAGCGAGCATGGTGATAAACATTTTTAATGCCGCAAACCCAAATCCCTGCCCCCAATACTTTGGAAAGGCAATGACGACACCGAGCGTACACGTCATCGTATCGGTTTCAAGATCGCGTGCTGTAATAGTGCCAATGGGTTCGCCGTCGAGGACAATAATTCGTTCGATAATCTCGCCGGCATCATTCGCAGCCATACGAAAGTAAGCGTATTGATCGAGATCGATTTCAGGATTTCGTTCATCAGCCCAATAGACGACATCCGGCTGGAAACGGCTGTCGTAAAAATGTTCGTAATCTTCGAAGGAAGGGATTTTGAGAGAGACCTTGTGATTCATCAAAATAGAGCGTGTCCGAAAAAAGAATGGGGCCCACGAAAGGCCCCGTTCAAAAGACGAATTGGGGCGAACTCGCCCCACCGACCGCAGAAAAACAGGGACTTAGAAGTTAATCAGTCTCGGAGCTCTCGGGAAAGGAATGACGTCACGGATGTTGTCCATACCGGTTGCATACATAATGGCTCGTTCAAAACCGAGACCAAATCCGGCGTGAGGTACGGTGCCATAGCGACGAAGATCGCGGTACCAGCTGTAGGATTCTTTATCGAGCCCAAGTTCATCAAGGCGTTTATCAAAGAGATCGAGACGTTCTTCGCGCTGGCTGCCGCCGATCATTTCACCGATGCCGGGAACGAGAACATCCATGGCGGCGACGGTCTTGTTGTCGTCATTCATGCGCATGTAGAATGCTTTGATTTCTTTCGGATAATTGACGACAGCGACGGGGCCGCCAACGATTTTTTCGGTCAGAGCGCGTTCGTGTTCCGTCTGCATGTCCATGCCCCAGAAAACATCGAAGTCGAATTTCATACCGGATTTGGAAAGGCGATCGACGGCTTCCGTGTAGTCCATCATGGTGAGACTGGAATTGACGAGTTTTTCGAGACGATTGATACAGTCTTTATCGACAAACTGTGCAAAGAAAGCCATATCATCGGCGCGCTGATCGAGCACAGCTTTGAAAATGTGCTGGATGAAATCCCAGGCGAGTTGAGCATCGTCCTGCAGATCGGCGAAAGCGATTTCAGGTTCAACCATCCAGAATTCGGAAAGATGACGGCGTGTGTTCGAATTTTCAGCACGGAATGTGGGGCCGAAGGTATAGACGCGAGTAAGAGCCGTCGCATACGTTTCGACATTGAGCTGACCGGAAACCGTCAAGTGAGCGGGTTTGCCAAAGAAATCCTGGGTATAATCGACGGTTCCGTCTTCATTTCTAGGAATATTAGCGAAATCGAGCGTTGAAACGCGGAACATATCGCCGGCACCTTCGCAGTCGCTACCGGTAATGAGGGGCGTATGAACCCAGTAAAACTGTCGCTGATTGAAGAATTCGTGAACAGCCATGGAAAGCGTGTGACGAACACGGGCGACAGCGCCAAAAAGCTGAGTTCTCGGACGAAGATGGGCGACTTCACGAAGGAATTCGCGCGTATGAGGTTTCGGCTGAATGGGATAAGAATTGGGATCGTCAACCCAGCCAACGACTTCAACGCGATCAGCGAGAACTTCACACGTCTGACCTTTGCCCTGAGAAGCGACGAGTTTGCCGGAAACGCGAACAGCGCAGCCGCATGTAATGCGTTTGACTTCGGATTCGTAATTCTCAAGAGTGGATTCGATAACACACTGCATCGTGGCGAAGCACGTACCATCGGAAACATTGAGGAATGAAACACCGGCCTTTGAATCACGGCGCGTACGCACCCAGCCTTCGACGACGACATGGCTGTCGAGAGCAACTTTTCCGGCCTGGAGATCTTTAATCATGGTAGCTTGACTTGACATGAAAAAACTCAAGGGTTGTGGACCGTTTTGAAGCGGTCAGTACTGGGGTAAACGAAAAAGAAATAGCGGCCAAAACGAACCGCAAAACAGGGGCGGGATTTACACCAGAATGCGTGTTTTTATCAAGTAAAGAGCGGGTTTTTAACGCGATGAATATCGAAAAAATTCATTTTTAAGAAATCCATCTTTTTGAAAGCTCAAAAATCGGTGATACTCAAGTTCCTTGGCATTGTTGTCGAACAAATTGCAATGAAAAACAGGAACAAAACGAATGAGAAAATCCCTTATTTTTGTCAGTCTCTTTGTCTTTCTTTTTCCACTCACAGGCATTTGCCAGGATACATCCGAACTTTGCCAACAGGCAACCATGGCCAAAGCCAAGGGCGACGTTTGTTTAGCTTATCAACTGTATAAGCTGGCACAAAGCAACGGATATCCCAACGATACATGCAAAAGACATGGTGACACTTTTATCCTAGCCCATGCCAATGAATGTCACAACAGCCAGGAACTCGTCATAAAAAAAGAACATCTTGTGCCTGAATATTATGAAGAAAGTAACTCAAATACAAAATCAGGCATTGACCCTGTCAAACTTTGCGACCAGGCAACCATGGCCAAAGCCAAAGGCGAAGTTTGTCTGGCATACCATTTGTATAAAGAGGTCAAAATTGCCGGCTATCCCAATGATACTTGTAAAAAACATGGTGACAATTATATCAATTCCCATTTTACAGAATGCAGCGACACCACCGACTCGTTCACCGAACAGATTTCCAAACTTAGAGTCGTAGACAGTCATTCCCCAAGGCATAACCGGCTTTTCAACACAAAATATTGCACTTATGCAACCATGGCCATTGAAAGAAACAAAGTTTGTAAAGCTTACGAATATTATAGATATTTTCTAAATAATAAAAAAGCTCTAAAAAATAGTTCTGAATCCATAAAAGAAAATTGTGAGAAGGAAGCAGAAAGTTTTGTTGCCGCTCATGAAAAAGATTGTCAGGCGGAAATTGAAAAAGAACGCAAAAACAGAAAAATGCTGCCAGCCAAATTTCATTCTGTTGGCGGAAAACTTTGCGATGAAGCCAAAACTTCAACTTATTCAGCCAAAACCTGCGATGCCTACGTTTATTATAAAAAGATCGAAGAGCTCAATTTAGACGATGACGCCGTTAAGTGTAACAAAATAGTCAAAGCATTTATTGCAAACCATGCCAAAGAATGTGCAAATCCGTCCAAAGACCAGGCTAAACTCATTCCAAACCTCGCCGAAACTCTATGTAAAGAAGCAAAAGAGTATGAGAGTAAAAATGGCATTACAGCCTATAATTATTATGGTGCCGTTCAACTGCTGGGATATCCCGACAACTCGTGCAAAACACAGGCTGAAAAATATCTTTCGGATAACCCCAAATACGATATTAGCATAGGCTCAGGCCCCGCAGATCCGGACGTATTATGCTTTGATGCGATGATTGCAGTCAAAGAAGGGGATAACAACAAAGCCATCAACTTTTTCGAACTGGCCAGGAAAGCAGGCTATCCCGATGAAGACTGCCAAAAGCAGGGGGATGAATATCTGGCAACTCACAAGAAAACCATCAGCAAGAGCCTCAATGCCGCAATTGCAGCGGAAAGAGAACAGCGCAGAGCCGAAAGACAAGCACTGCTTGAAGTTAAAAGGGCAGAAAGACAAGCGCAACTTGAAGCCAAAAGAGCGCAGAGAGAAGCTGAAAAAGAACAGCGCAAAGCCGAAAGAGAACAGCGCAAAGCTGAAATACAAGCGCAACGCGAGGCCGAAAAGCAGAAACGCGAAGAATGGAAACAAGCTCTTGAAGAGATGGATCCCGATGAAAGAAAAGAGGCCCTGGAAGAACGACGGCAGGCACGAGAAGATCAGCAGATATCCAACGTCATCAAAAGCATTCAGAAAGCTGAAGAAATAAGCCAAAAAAATGCTGAAAAGCAGGAAGCCAAAAAGCCCGTTGCCTACAAGCTCCCGAACTACCAAAAGATGAATGAAAAGGCCTTGTGTCAGGAAGCAGTGAAGGCCCGTGAGAACAACTCTGTATGCGGAACCTATGAGATTTATGAATATGCCCTAGCCCAAGGCATAAAAGATTTGAAGTGCCAGCAGAATGCAAAGAAATATGTGCAGGCACACCGTTCAGACTGTGCAAACTCGACGAGCGAATAGCAAAGTGGCGGGGGCGTATGGCGGTCGGCAAACGCCATAGCCCCCGCCGGAACCAGCCGGGCGTATTGAGATAGCCCGGCCCAAAACGAGATAACGTCGCGTATGCCGCCGGCATAGCGGCGTTTTGCTACTTCAAACCTCTGCGAACGAGAAGGGGATCGATAGCGGGGTCACGACCGGCAAAATCGCGATAAAGCGTCATGGAATCGACTGAAAATCCTTTAGAAAAGACGCCTTTTTTGAGTCTTTCGCCATTTTCACGGGTCATGCCATGTTCCTTAAACCACTGTTCGGCATCGGCATCGAGGACTTCGGCCCAGATATAGGCATAATAACCGGCTGAATAGCTGTTTGCGAAGACATGGTTGAAGAATGTCGTGCGATATCGGGGCGGAACGAGCTCGGAATCGAGTCCTGCTTTTGCGAGAAGGCTCTTTTCGATTGCATCGAAATCATCGACGGAAAGTTTTTCAATTTCGGCGGATGACATCTGATGCCAATGCTGATCGAGAATAGAAGCGGCGAGATATTCGGTCGTCGCATATCCCTGATTGAACTGTTTTGAATCGATAACTTTTTGGAGGAGATCGGCAGGGATGGACTCTCCGGTCTCGTAATGGACGGCATAATTGGCGAGGATTTCAGGCTGAACGGCCCATGTTTCGTTGAACTGCGAGGGAAATTCGACGAAATCGCGGGGAACATTGACGCCGGCAAAGGTCGGATACTGAACATCGGAGAACATTCCGTGCATGGCGTGTCCGAATTCGTGGAAGAGCGTGGTCACTTCCTCAAAGGTGAGGAGCGTTTTTTCACCGGCGGCAGGTTTTGGAATGTTGATTTGATTTTCGACGACGGGTTTTTCATTTTTGAGACGCGACTGGTAGATGTAATCGTTCATCCATGCGCCGCCACTCTTTGAATCACGAGCGTAGTAATCGCCGAAGAAGAGCGCAATGGACTGGCCATTTTCGTCCTGCATTTCGAAGATTCGAATATCGGGGTCGTATTTAGGAATGTCGTTTCGTTCGACGAAATGGACGCCGTAAAGTTTTTCAGCGGCATAGAAAACGCCTTTTTGAATGACGTTATCGAGTTCGAAATAGGGTTTAAGGGCGGCGTCATCGAGATCGTATTTTTGTTTTCGAAGCTGTTCGGAATAGAAGAGCCAGTCATAGGCTTCGAGTTTAAAGCCGCCATTTTGAGCATCGATAAGTTTTTGAAGCTCGGCAGCTTCCCGGGCGAGACTGGCTTTTGCGGGTTCGACGAGGGAATAGAGCATTTTGTTGACGTTATCGACGGTTTTAGCCATCTGATCGTCGACAGCATAAGCCGCAAAATTGGGATAACCGAGCATTTCAGAGCGTTTTGCGCGCAGATAGACAAGCCGAAGGGCTTTTTCGCGATTATCGCCTTTTCCGCCGCGAGCGCCTCTGGCGAGAGAAGCCTCGTGAATGCGTTTTCTGAGGTCACGATTTTGAAGGGATTTGAGGCTGGACTGGATGGAAGTATTTTCGAGTTTAATGAGATATTTTCCATCGAGACCGCGTTCTTTTGCGGCGTCGGCAGCTGATTTAATCTGGGCGTCCGTAAATCCGTCCAGCTCGTCAGCGGAATCGACGACGACAGCGGAATCATTCATTTCACTGAGAATATTTTGACCGAATTCGGTCTGAAGTTTTGCGATTTCGGCATTGATGGCGGAAATCTCTGTTTTTTGTTCGGGAGAAAGCTTCGCGCCGGCGCGGACGAATTTGAGGTGATAATCTTCGAGAAGCCGGAGTGATTCAGGATCGAGATTGAGTGAAGCGCGATCATTATAGAGCTTGTCAACTCTGGCGAAGAGCCGGTCATTGAGCATGATTGCGTCTTCGTGAGCCGCGAGTTTCGGAGCCATTTCATTTTCGACGGCCTGAAGGATGTCATCGGTTCTGGAATTTGTGAAACCAAAAAAGATGGATTCGGTGCGAAGGAGGAGGTCACCACTTTTTTCAAGAGCGACAATTGTATTATCAAAAGTCGGCTCATCCTTTTGATTGACGATGGCATTAATTTCTTCGAGCTGAAGAGCCATTCCGGCTTCGAGAGCGGGTTTGAAGTGTTCAGATTTGAGCTTGCTGAAATCGACGATACCGAAAGGGAGAGAGCTTTTCTGAGCGAAAGGATTTGAAGGATCCAGCATCGTTTTTTGAACCTCCTGAGAAGATTGAACGGCGTTATCGGGTGACTGAACGACAGGAGCACACCCGGCGAAAGCGAGAGCGGCGAGTATCGCCAAAAGAGAACGAGCTTTATTCATAAATTGACCCTAAAAAATGTGAAAAAGAAAAAATTTTTCAGCCCAAATGAAAGAGACTGACAGTGCCAATATTTAACATTAAGAAAGGAAAAAATCCAAAGGTAGGATAAGTAGTTATAAGATTAGTGTTACTAAGGCGGGGCTCCGCCCCGAACCTCGCTGGGGCTTTGCCCCTGTCCTCAGTTCGCAATATGAAATGAACTTCGTTTCCCGAGCCAGCCTCACCCCTTTGTCACTACGTGACGTTCCCCCTCTCCATTATGGCGAGGGGGAATTTAGGGTAACATTTCATTTGCTCACTGGGGTCTGCGATGCCAGCCGTCCACCGGACGCCTGCCTTCTCGGCCCCCCCGGCTCTCGACAATTACTGCCTTAAATTATCGTTTTGTTCAGAGGTTCCCAGAGTGAGCAGTAACGTGTTAGTGAATTGGCCTCTGAATTTTGCCAATGGTCGAGAGACAAGGCATAAGGCAAAGGGTGAGTTCGAAAGAGGAATTGTGAAGAGCTCATGGAAAAAGACGAGAAAATAGAACGGACTATATGCTAACGGCATTTTTCAAAGGGATAATCACAGCATTATTATTAGGGATACCGGCTGGTCCCATCGGTGTATTAGCCATCCAGAAGACGATGAAATACGGCTTGCGAGGGGGGTTAATGACGGGAGTAGGTTCAGCGATAGCCGATGTCATCTATGCGGGGATAGGTGTATTTGGGATCAGTCTGGTGAGTGATTATCTGATAGCGCACCAAAAGATCATGACGTTCTTTGGAGCGGTTGTGATGTTTGCGCTCGGGTTATGGTATTTTATCAGGCGCAATCATCCGACGAATGCGAAACAAAGTCGAAGTGGACTATGGGGAGGATCAATTGCGGCCTTATTCATTGCGCTGAGCAATCCGGCAACGTTACTGGCATTTTTCTTTACATTTTCGACACTGGGCATCGCCGAAGGTCTCGATTTTTGGTCCGGTTTGATGTTGTTATTGGGTGTTATCCCCGGAGGATTTATTTGGTGGGTTCTTCTTTCCTTTCTTGTGGTCAAATGGAAAGAGCGGATGACGGACAAGTTTTATGTGGGAATGAAACTATTTTGCGGGATTGTGTTGATGTGTTTTGGCGTTGGAATAGGAATCAAGGCATTACTCATGGCATAATCCAAGGGAAAGACAAGTTACGAAGCCGGGAATATGTGATATAGAGAAGAGAATAAAGGATGGAGAGCCTTTGTTCATCAACCAAAAAGGATAAATTAAGAAGAAGGAGCAGACGATGAAAATACGCACACTTGCAGCAGCAATAATGATAGGTTTTATGTCTTTGGGAGCCGTGGGCTGTGCCTCGAATCAAGTTGTTCTTCCGAGTCGTGAAATGCCGGCGGGAGCATCATTTTCAGGACTCTGGTACACAAATTTTGGCGACTTGACCCTGACGCAGAAAGCGGATGGCTATACGCGAGGAACGTTTGATTACAAAGGTCAGGAATGCACCGTAGAAGGAAAAGTCGAGGGTGGAGTTTTCATTTTTGACTGGGTACAGCCGGGAGATTTCCAGGTTGGCCGCAGAGAAGTGAGCGGGAAAGCGTATCTCGTAATAAGCGATGACGGGTTATCGTGTGAAGGAGAATGGGGCTACGTAGACAACTATACCGGCGGAGGCAAATGGACAGGCAATAAAGCGACGGAGATCTACCGATAATGGAAAAGGGCATCGTCGTAGAAGTTCTAGGGCCCGTGGTATTTGTATGTCGATATGACGGGGAACAGATCGCGGTAGAAAAGCCGTATGCGTGTTCCTTGTTAGGCAAGAAATACAAGGCGGGACGTCCGATTGCGGGAGATCGGGTAGAGTTTACGATACATTCAGAGACAGTCCAGAAGCGAGATTATCAGGGTGTGATCCAAACGATTGAACCACGAACGAGCCTTGTGGAACGCCTGGAACCCGGAGGACGTCGTGCGCGGCCTCTTGTAGCCAATCTGGACACGCTTGTTGTTGTCGCGAGTGTTGGTGCGCCGCCGCTCAAACCCGGTCTGATTGACCGGTATCTGGTATGTGCCCATCACTGGCATCTCGAGCCGTTAATTATTGTGAACAAATGGGAACTGGCCGAAGAAATCGATCTGCTTTATGTGAGATTGTACGAAGCGTTGGGATATCGATGCATCATGGCCTCAGCGCGAGAGAGCATTGAACTGGAAACGATACGTGAAGTGCTGACAGGACGACACAGTGCATTTTTAGGACACAGCGGCGTTGGTAAATCGTCCCTGCTCAATCGACTGTTCCCAGAAGCAAACCTTGCAACGGGTGAATTGAGCCCGCAGAGCCAGAGAGGAACGCATACAACGACAGCCTCACGGCTTCTGCCCTTTAAACACGGCGGCTTTATCATAGATACACCGGGTGTGAGAGAATTTGGAATAACGGGGATTCCATCCCAGTCATTAAGCGAATGTTTCCCTGAATTTGAATCGTATGCGAAACAATGCCGTTTTCAGCCCTGCAGCCACACGCATGAGCCGGAATGTGCGGTCCGCGAAGCGGTCGAGAATGACAATCTGGCAGCGTTTAGATATCAGGCATATCTGAAGATGTATTCAGAGATAAGGGAACTGGAAAAGAGCGAGTATTAGCCAAGCAGTCATTAAAGAGCGTAACTATTCAGACGGGGTAATTCACATATCTACTGAAATGAGCAGAGCATTTCGCAAATATAAGGCAGAAATTGATGAAAGCCGGGAGTGAACCCCCGGCGGGGAATCATGGTTAGGCAGCCACCAAAGACTTATACCAACTAAAATTATTGCGGATTCTTAAGGGCTCAGCCCTTAAGCGGGGGCTGAGGCAGAGCCCCGCCGAATAGTAACCAAAGACTGTCAGAACGAACCTAAAAAGATTGACAAAGCGTGTAATAATTTGAGAATCTAAACTGATTGAGTCGGTATAAAGCCGACGAGGATATGATTCTCTTTTCACAGGACGATAAGCTATGGCATACAACAGAAAAAAATGTGAACGTCTTGCCCGCGCAATGGCCTCCGATACAGTTGCGTATATGGAAAAAACGATTGTTCAGAGCTTCATTGACGACGACTTTTTTGACAAACTTGCCGAGAACTTGGAAGAGAACAAGAAATCTCTGATTGCTCGCGAAGGCAAAGAGCCGGCAGAAACGAATATTCTCGAATGTGCCATTGCCGATTCGATCATCTATCGTCTTGGCAAAGAAGGAAATTATCCCATTTTTTAACGCCCCCTGGGAGTATTCAGATGAAAAGATTATTAACCGGTCTGCTTCTGTCGACGGCGCTCATGTGTGTTCCTGTCAGTGTCATGGCAAATCAAGCCTATGATTTCAGTGATATTTATGAACCATTTTTCACACTTCCGTTCAATGTAACAAGCACCGAAGTGACAGGCACGTACGAAGATACCCATCACTATTTTCACATCGCCGAATCGATGGACAAAGTCGTAAAAAAACTCGGTACGATGTATGACAAGAAGCAAAAGCTCGGTGAGTATTTCATCATGGGTATCACAGAGCAGTATAATCATACCTATCAGATCGTGATAGGTTTGAGAAACGAACATCACTATGTCATGCTTTCCGAAGAAGGTTCGGGCTGTCTGTTTGATATGAAAGCGATGCCCAACAGCTACATCACGGGCGTCTATCCCATCTCTGTATATGGATTTTCAATGCCAGACGGCACAATGGTGTCTGTCGATAAATTCACAGAAGAATAAAAGAAAGCGCGCCACTATGCGCGCTTTTTTATTTACAGCAAGCCCCTTGCCCTCCCCCAACATTACACCCGATGGAAAATGCCGTATCCCTGCTAAAGACATGGTGTCTTGAACACGAATTGCCGTGGCCTGAAGAAGCCTCCAGACAGTTCAGTCGATATATTGAGCTTCTGCTTCATTTTCAGAAACAAACCAATCTGACCGGATTTTCAACGGCCGAAAGCCTGGTCAATGAACTGATGATTGATTCAGTCCAAATATTGCGTTTGGGCAACTTGAAAGGTCCAGTTGCCGACATCGGGACCGGTGCTGGATTTCCAGCCCTGCCCATTAAAATTCTCTGCCCGGAACTTGAGATGTATCTCGTGGAACCTCGCACCAAACGTTATGCATTTTTACGCCAGGTCGAACGAGAACTCGGTCTTAAAGGTCTGACCATATTCAAATCCAAAATCGAGTCCGTCGATTTCTGTCACCCCCTCGGAACAGCCATATCCAAAGCCTTTGCCCCATTGCCTGATTGGCTCGAACTGACCCGGAAATGGCAAAACCAGGGCGCAGTCACAGCCTGCCTTGTGTCAAAACACGACTGGGAATCGTATTGTCCAGAAACACACGGTTTTTGCGTCCAAAAGATGCTTTGTGAAAAAGACCGCGTCTATGCCATTTGTTCAGCCCTTCCCTAAAGCTCGTCTGAATACAACGTCGTTTAAGGTGGAAAATGATGAACGCCGGGGTTTGAGCCTAAATGCTAATACCAAGTTAATCAATTGAGGATTTCAAGGACAAAGCCCCACAAATAAATAATCTTTGTTCAGAGGTTCCCTAACCAATGCCCGCAATTATTTTCAATCACTACTTATTATTCTTTTCCGTCTTCATTCCGTTTGCCGTTATTTTATATGCGCGCCTCGTTGTTCCCCATAAACTTTCCCGCAAATGGCGAATAACCTTTGGCACAGTCATCATACTACTCATCGGAGTCATGTCATGGGCGTTTCCGGTATCACTCAGACTGTCTAAAGAGCCGTCGCTTTATGAGCAATACAATGCATCCGCCTGGCTGCCATGGCTTTACTATATTCTGAGCTTTATCTGCCTGCTCCTGCTCGCCATCCTCATTCGTGACATCATCTGGATCATCGTTCGCTGCATTCGTTTTTACAAATCGCACAACAAGAAAACCACCCCCCAGGACAAAACAGCTCCGGAACAAGATGCAGACACAGAAAACGCGCTTTTGTCACGCCGGGAATTTCTCAAAAGGACGTCAACATTTGCCGTCATAGGCGGCGCAGTTCTGGCCACTCCAGCCGCAATTTATCACGCCAAACAAGGTCGAATCGTCAAAGAAATCAATATATCCCTCGAAGCAATTCCCGCCGAAATCGACGGTTTTAGAATAGTTCATCTCTCCGACATTCATGTCGGCAACACGATATTTGAAGAAGACATTGCCCAAATCGTCGCACAAACCAATGCCCTGAACCCCGATCTGATCGCAATCACCGGGGATATGGCCGACGGTCTCCCGGAACATATCGGCGACTGGATTAATCCTATGAAGGATTTCAAGTCCAAATACGGTTCGTGGTTTGTGACGGGCAATCACGATCACATGTGGGATGCGAAAGGCTGGTGTGAACGCATTGCCAAACTAGGGATTCACGTACTTGACAATGAACACAAGACGCTCGAGGTAAACGGGATCACGATCGCCATAGCGGGAGCGATCGACGAATGGGGCGATCGAAGAAATCGCAAATGGCGCTCAGATCCGGAGAAAGCGTTGTCGGGTATTGCACCGGAAATGTTCAAGCTGATGCTTGTTCATCGGCCTTCATCCGTCAACAAAAGTCTGGCAGCCGGTGCCCATGTCATTCTTGCGGGCCATACCCATGGAGGCCAGTGCTGGCCGCTGACCTACATTATCGACACACTCCACCATTATTCACGGGGACTCTATGAAGTGGATGGCCGAGCAGTATTTGTGAGCTGTGGAACAGGATATTGGGGGCCGCCACTCAGAATCGGCGTTCCGCCGGAGATCGATGTCATTACCCTGCATCACAAATAACCCCGGGAGGCTTCTTCAGCCTCCTTTTTTGTTGGCAATCAACTCAAAAGCTCAAGTTGGAGCGAATGGCATCAGCCAGAACCGGAGCGATGGAAAGGACCGTGAGCTTATCCATACGTTTTTCCGGGCCTACGGGAACAGAATCGGTGACGATAATGCGTTCAATCGGCGCATTTTGAAGCCGCTCAACGGCGGGACCGGAAAAGACGGGGTGTGTACACAAAGCCCAGACGCGAGCAGCCCCGTGCTTCATAAGGAATTCGGAAGCACTGCACATCGTTCCCGCAGAAGCAATTTCGTCATCGATTAAGATGGCCGTTTTTCCCTCAACATCGCCGACAATATCCCGATGATGAGGTGTTTCCGTATCGTCATAACGACGTTTGTCAATGATGGCCATTGGCAGGTTCAATAAATCCGTAAAAGGCTCCAAATCCTTGACTTCCCCAGCATCGGGACTGACGAGAACTGCATTGCTCAAATCGAGTTTTTTCAAGTAATCAACGAGCACATTTCTGGCCGTAAGGACATGCGCCGGAATGCGGAAAAAGCCCTGAGCCTGAGGTGAATGAAGATCGAGAAGAAGAGCACTCGTTGCACCGGAAGTCTCGAGCAAATTGGCGGCAAGACGCGCAATAATTGCGACGCCCTGCTTATCCTGTTTGTCAGACCGAATATATGGAAAATAAGGAATGACGGCACACACGGAACGCGCTCCATAGGCCCGGAGTGTGTCACACAGGATGAAAAGCTCCATCATATTGGTGTGCAGCGGAGAAGCAGCCGTCTGAATCACCACAGTGTCCCAACCGCGAACATCTTCATCGAGACGAACGAGGAGATTTTCATTGGAAAAAGCCATAGAAGTCGAAGCCGCCAGAGGAAGCCCAAGCTGAGCACAGACAGCGGCCGCAAGTTCAGTGTGAGAGGAACCGGCAAAAATTTTCAAAGGCTTCATAACCCCAGTCCATTGGAAAACGAAAGGAACAAGACAAAAAATAAGCCGCCTGTTCGGCGGCATATTGAAGGAAAAAAACTTAAATCACGCGTTTATAGGTGTTCATATCGATGATGATCACCCCATTCTGTTTTTTGATATTCTTAGGTTTTTCGGTGTTAGGGTATGAACGAGAAGGATACTCTTCGTCGCGATCCGGCATATCGTAACATGGCAGCGGAAGCTGCACAGTTTCAGGCTGCCAGGATTTTTCTTCACGTCGGCGGATTTCATCAATGATGAGATAGTCGGGAATAATCATAATGCCCTCCCTGAACCCAGGAGCCGGAAATTCGGCTCAACCGGCAAATTCCATATTCATGCCTAAACATCCAACAATCACAAACTAATGTTACAAACTAGTCATGGGCAAAGAGCTGTGCAAGTTTTTTATAAGCTGTGTACAAAATACCTACATTTGCACCAATGTCGGTAATTTTTCAGAAAAAATTTGCCATAAAGCGCCCGCCCCCCTAGAGTAAGGCGCTTTTTTTTGAATTCTGTTTTGACAGAACTCATTCTCGAATAACGAATTAACACCATTCATGATTGAATTTATCCTTTGTATTTTGCTGATTCTGATGAACGGCTTTTTTGTGGCGGCAGAATTTTCACTCGTCAGAGTCCGAGTCTCGCAGCTTGAAGTTCTGCGCGACGAAGGCAACAAATCGGCAGGCCGAGTCTTAAAGATCGTCCATCAAATTGACTCCTATCTGTCAGCCGTTCAGCTGGGTGTAACGATCGCAAGTCTCGGTATCGGAGCCCTGGCCGAACCGGCCATCAATCAGCATCTGGTTGCCTTTTTAGACTGGATAGGACTGCCGCTTCCGGCCGATGTCGAACATGCCGTGAGCTATGTCGTCGCTTTTTCACTGGCCTCATTTGCACACATCGTATGCGGCGAACTGGCGCCCAAAAGCGTGGCGATAGCCAAGCCTCTCGAGGTCAGCATGTTCGTTGCCCTCCCGATGTACATATTCCATCTGGTTTTCAAGCCGGTGATGTATCTGCTCGTCGTCACGAGCAATCTGATCTTGAAAATCATCCATGTCGAACCCGTGGCAGGCGATCATTCCTCCGGTGTTTCCGCCGAAGAGCTCATCAATATTGCACAGCATTCCCAGGATGACGGCACCATCACCAAAGAACAGGGCACGCTCGTCGAAAACGTCTTCCACTTTTCATCCCTCAATGCCCGTGAAATCATGATTCCGCGAGGGAAAATCGACGCGATATCGATCGACTCGAGTCTTGACGATTTTCTTGAAACCGCATTATCCAAAGGCCATTCGCGCTATCCGGTCTATCGCAACGACATCGACGACATTGCAGGCATCGTTCACATCAAGGATGTCTTTTCCGCCCGAAAATCGAGTGAACCCGTATCCCTTTCGAGTCTTCTTCGCGAGACCGTCTATATCCCTGAAACGGCAAACATCCAGCACGTTCTGGAAAAGCTTCAGCAAAAGCGATGTCATTTGGCCATTGTTGTCGATGAATACGGCGGCACGAGCGGCATCCTGACGATGGAAGACACGCTTGAAAAGCTCGTCGGCGACATCGAAGACGAATTCGACCCGGAACAGCAGTCCGACATCGAAGTGACGGAAAATGGCTGGCTGGTTCGCGGCGGAACCCTTCTAAGCGAACTGACGGAAACGCTCGAAACACACGAAATCGAAGCCGAAAGCGACACGATCAGCGGATATATCATGGAGCAGCTCGGCCGGGTTGCGAAACCGCATGACACCATCGAAAACAAAGAACTGAGTTTTGAAGTAACGGCAATGGATCGACTGAGAATTTCGCGAGTGTACATCAAGCGCATCCCGCCCAATCCCAAAGAAACCGAATAACCATGGAACAGGTTCCATTAAGATAAAGGACATATCTCATCATGACAGAATCCCCCTATATTAGAGTTGTATCGATAGGCGGCACAGGCATGTTCGGCATGAACTGCCTCGTGCTGGAAAACGAAAGTACGCGTCTTGTCATAGACTGCGGCGTGATGTTCCCTGCCGATGACGATCTTGGCGTAGACTTAATCACGCCGGACTTCAGTCTTCTGGAAGAAAAGGCTCCGCAGGCTCTGCTCGTGACCCATGCCCATGAAGATCACATCGGTGCCATTCCGTATCTTCTTTATTCCCTGATAGCACACGGTCTTCACGGCAAATTCCCGATTTATGCAAGCGACTTTACGATCGCTCTCATCAAACGGCGTCTTGAAGAGCACGATCTGATAAAGCATGTCGAATTCAATCTTGTTCGGCCGAAAACGACACACACATTCGGAGACATCACGGTTGAATTCATCGATGTCTGCCACTCGATTCCCGGGAGTCTTGCGTTTGCGTTCGACACCCCGGTCGGCAAGATCGTCCATTCGGGCGACTGGCGCATCGACAACACGCCGATGGCGGGAGCGAAAACCAATCTTGCACGCTTTGAAACGCTCGGGGACGGAGGCGTCCGCCTCTTTTTGAGCGACTCAACCAATGTCGAAGTGGACAACCAATCGATTACGAGCGAACTGGACGTATTCAACGACATTCAAACATGTATGAAACAGGCCGAAGGGCGAGTTTTTGTGACACTGTTTGCATCCAATATCGGGCGTCTTCAGTCGATTCTGTATGCGGCCTCGAACACGGGTCGAAAGATAGCCGTCTGCGGCCGCTCGATGGTCAACAATATGGCCATCGCCCGCGAACTCGGCTACCTGCAGGTTCCACTCAATCTCGAAGTGATTCGAGAAGAAGACATCGAGGTGAACGATGACAATCTCGTCGTCGTCGTCTCCGGTTCCCAGGGCGAGAAAACGGCGTCACTGTTCAAGATTGCGCAGGGCGAACATCCGCGCATCAAGCTTCGCAGCACGGACACGCTGATCTATTCGGCGCGGCAGATTCCGGGCAATGAACGGCGCGTAACGGCCATTATCAACGGTTTCTATCGCCAGGGTGCAAGCCTTGTCGACAGTCCGGAACTGACGCTTCACAGCTCAGGACACGGGAATCAGAGGGAGCTGGAGCTCTTGATCGAGCTCATTGCGCCGCAAATCTTTGTCCCAATTCACGGCGATCACCGCCGTCTTGCCCTCCATGAACAGCTGGCCAAACGCATGGGCGATCGCATGGTGACGGAAATCATCGACGAAGGCCAGAGCATCGTTCTGTACAAGGATCATCACGAGATCAAGGATGTGACGGTGCCCATTCGCCGCTATGTGGTCGGGAAATGTGCGAACGGCCTGACGACAGCCATCATGAAAGAGAAGAAAAATCTGGCGCATCAGGGTCTGTTGACGGTCTCCGGCGTTCTGAACGGGCGCGATGAACTGGTCGGAAAGCTCAAAATTCATGCGCTGGGCATCTGTTTTGACGACGGCTGGTTCAGGGAACTGGAACCGGAACTGGAGCGAACGATCACGAGTTCGGCGCAGCACGGAGACATGGAAGAAATCATCCGTCACAAGGCGGCGAAATACATCAAGCAGGCGATCGGGCGTTTTCCGACGATTGTCGTCGATTTTCATCGGATATGATGAGAAGGTCGCGCCCCCGGCCCGGCCTTTTTCGTGCCTATGCCTCCGGCATACGGCACGCGACTGCCGGAGCTATCGGCCCCGGGCCGATACGCGCCGGTGCGCCGAAACGGCGCGTTTTTTGGCCCCTCACACGACGGAAAAAGCATCGCACCGGATGTGCGCCCAAAAAAAAGGCCGGGCGTATCGGCATCGCCGATAGCCCGGCCCCGCGCAGACGTATGCGCCGCACGGCGCATAGGCTCGCCCACTCTCTACTTTTTCTTCTTTGAATTTCCGAAAACGAGGTCGTATCTGGCACCGAAAACGACGTGGAACCCGACCGAATAGAGCTTGTTCTGATCGAGATGACGGCCGCCGATATCCATGGTATTGTCGAGAGAGGAATCATCGGCAAGCATACGGCTGAAATCGACAAATCCCTGAAGACCGACGATGACATCGAGGTTAATTTTCGTAATTTTGTACATGAAAGCGGCCATGATACCGAGTTCAAAGGTCTGCATATCCCATTCGAGATTTGCCCCCTGAAGGCCGTAGGCGGCAGCAACAGGTTTTTCCCAGCGGCTGTATTCATTCTTGACAGAACCGAAACCATAGTTCATCCAGATGCCGAGATCGATGAGGTCCATCATTTCATAACGGACGACGAGCCCGACCGAGGGGTGCTGAACGGTCATTTCGCGTTCTTTTGCATTCAGGGCAGATGTCAGTTTGGTCTGTTCGAGGCGGTGATTGATCATGGTCCAGTTGAAATTGAGACCGACGCCGACCCCCATTTCAAAACGGAAAAGGACAGCCATTTCAAGGCCGCCGGAGACATCGAAGATTGGGTCACCAAGAGAGATTTTCTCGAGGTTGTCCGATGTACCGCCGAGTTTGCCGAGAAGCTCGAACTGAACTTCTTCAGCCTGGGCTTCCTGCTGCATGAGGAGGCCGCCGAAGGACACGAACGTGAAGAGTGCAAGAAGCGTCAACAACAATTTTTTCACGATAAAACTCTCCTGTCTGAATAGAAAATTTGGCCCTTTTTCGGGTTCAATATATCGTTATTGGGCGAAGTTCACGAACTGAAACGAGGCACCATGAAAAACAACCATCCTGTCAGACGCATTATTTGTCAAGCCGCCATAGCCATTCTTTGCGGCATCTACCCTGGCTGCTCATACGGCCAATCAGAAGAAATCCACGCCGAAAACCAGCCAGTTATTAGCACTACAAGCGAGACATTTCAAATAAAGCGTAGACCAACATACATTTCAGCACAGCTCGAAGAGATGCTTCGCATTCGGAGCACGTGGTCAAACATCCGTCAGCCGTCGTCCGAAAGTTCGCGCCTTTTCTATACGACAGAAAAAGAAGCGTCGATGACCTTTTCCATCGGAGACACACGTGACGGGTACCTTGTCAACGGCCAGTCACTGCCCTACCCCAGCACGGAATACCGGCAGCTGGCCATCCAGTACGAACGCGGGATTGCCTACGGCACGCCGAGCCTCATCACGGTCATCAAGGACGTCGCCCACGACATGCAGAAAAAATATCCGGGGACGATACTGTTTCTTGGAAACATGGGGCTTCGGGAAGGCGGCGACATCCCGTACTCGATAAGCCACAACGCGGGACGCGATGCCGATGTCGGATATTATATGCTGGATTCTGAAGGCAAATTTGCAACGCCGCCCAACATGTACAAAGTCAACCGCCGCCTGGAGGCAAATACCCCACTGGGCGTCCTGAAATTCGACCTGGAAAAAAACACGACCCTCGTTGAAAAGCTGCTCACACACCCGAAAATCAACGTTCAGTTCATTTTTTTGGCCAAACACCTCAGAGCCGCCATCCGACGCGAACTCGTCAACCGCGAAGCGAGTGAGGACCTTCTGGCAAGATTTGACGCCGTGGTGCAGATTCAGGCGGCGCACAACGATCATTTCCACATCCGGGTGTACTGTTCCAATGAAGACATCTGCGCGGGCTGCATCGATCGTTCTCTCATTCACGAGTGGCAGGAAGATCCGCTGCCGAAACGGGAAAAGTGTGTCGAGCGCCATCTCAGGACACTGTCGTCGAAGAAATCGGATGTGAAACAGCAGGCAGCCGCCCTTCAGCGCCTCTCCCTTCTGGGAGCCGCCCCACAAAACAGCGCCCGCATCATGAAATTCATCGATGCAGACGACAACGACGTTCGAACCGCAGCCATCATGGCGTCGGAACAAATGAACGAAGAAGTCGTCCCGAAACTGTCCGCCCGTCTGAAAAAAGAAATCGTGCCGTCGGTTCGCGAATCCCTCATCAAAGCCCTGAGCCGATACGAAACAAAAGAGACGCGAGACGTGTTCAATGCCGAAATCGACAAAATGGCCGAAAGCGGCGTGTTCGACAGCAGACAGCTTGACGCCATGCTCGACTACATCCTTCACCACCCCAATGCCGAACATTTAGAAGTCCTGGCAAAAGCCGTTTCAAACTCCGATGAAGCCCACAGCCTGAAACTGCTCAATACCCTGAGCGTCATCGCAAACAAAAGCTTCTGCAGCGGCATGAGCCAAATCACGGAAGAATGCCGGACGAAGATCGACACGTGGGTTGAAAAGAACGGGAAAAAATCACGTCAGATATGGCTGGTCAACGGATTTACCCTGGCTGGCTTCAAAGTAACCAAACTTGAAGCCAAGGACATCCCGGTTCTTCTGGATGCGCTCGACGGACCGCATGCCGTGAGCATAAATGCGCGCCTCCTTTTGAACAAAATCGGGAAACTAAATAAAGATACACTGAACTGGACGACAGAAGATGCGCGCTGGTACTACACCAGATATTTTAAGAAAAAAGCCAAAAAGTACCGCATTAACCTGAGCGATCGAGACGAGAAAGGAAACAGGCTCCCCGAAACCAAAAAGTCAGGAAAAAGCACCTCGGGAAAGAAAAAGAAATGAGTGACAGCCGGGGCTCTGCCCATGCCCCCGGTCGGGGCTCTGCCCCGAACCCCACTGGGGCTTTGCCCCAGACCCCACTTAAGGGCTGAGCCCTTAAGAATCCTCAAAATTATTAAATGGTATAAGCCTTTGGAGCTGCCTAAGCATGATTCCCCGCCGGGGCCCCCCGGCTTTCCTCATTTATCGCCTTAAAATATCGTTTTGTTCAGAGGTTCCTTAGCATTACGAAATACTCTGTTCATATTTCAGACGATTTGTGAATTGTTTTTGTGGGGGGAATAGTAACAAAAAAATAAACTTGCCTTGTTGAAATTGCATTAACTAATAGTTAAGAGTAAAGAGTTAGTCGTTTTAGTTTTTTCTTATTCATTTCTTTTAAGGAGGTTTTATGAAATTGTTTCAAACGCTTGTGAGCAGTGTTCTTGGCGGTGTTGGAGCCATCATTGGATTTGGCGTTCTTCTGTCAGGTTGCACGGATGACGACAATGATAAGAAGCCGACAACGGTTATTTCCACGCAGGATTTGAAAAACTGCTGCGGCAGCGACGAATCGAGCGACGCATTTGCGAACTGTGTGAAGTCCTATCAGGAAAGCGGTATCTGTCATTCAGAAAATCCGAATGATCCCCACAACAATGTAACCTACTATGGTCCTGCGCCCGTTGATCCCGACAAAGACCTCGCGGCATGCTGCGGAAAAGACGACGGTTCAAAGGAATACAGTGCCTGCGTCGAAAACTACAAAGCCAACAATGGCTGCGGAGAAGTCTCCGTGAAATACGGGATGCCGCAAATCGACGAAGACGCCATGAAAGCCTGCTGCGGTGACGACAAAAAATGCATGGAAGACTTCATTGCTTCGGGAGAATGCCATGCTGTTGCACCTGTCTACGGCATGCCGGAAATCAGCGATGAAGACCTGAAAGCCTGCTGCGGAAACGATGAAGAATGCATAGCCGATTACAAAGCTTCGGGCAAATGCGATGAGCCGGTTGCCGAATATGGCCCGCAGCCTTATGTCGACTGCTGCGCCGACGCCGAGACCGAAGAAGAATACAACGAATGCGTTGAAAACTACGAAAAAACAGGTTCATGCGCCGAAGAACCTCCCATCATGACATACTACGGACCGGATCCTGCTGCCGAATGCTGCAGCAACGCTCAGAGCCCTGAAGAATACAAAGAATGCGTCGAAAACTACGAAAAAACGGGTTCATGTTCAGAAGAACCGCCTGTCATGACGGATTACGGTATGCCTTCAGTCGATGATGAACTCACCGAATGCTGCGGTGAAGATGATGGTTCGGAAACTTATCAGTACTGCGCCAAAAACTTCGTAAAGAACGGCGGCTGCGAAGAAATGTCAGTCAAATACGGCATGCCTGCCACACCGGCTGAATAATTCATTCAATTCACTGACCCCTCACAACGGCATCAAACGCGATGCCGTTTATTTTTATAAGGAGCTAACCGATGCCAGACCTTCGCCTCATGATTTACCGCAAGATGATGTGGGCCCGTCACAATATCCGAACATCCGTCAACCGAGACGAACACGAACTGCGTTACCTGTTTTTTGAAGTGTCGAGACGATGCAATATTCACTGTCGATACTGCGGCAGCAGCTGCACCTTGGATATGCGCGAAAATGAACTCACGACCCAGGAATGGCTGGACATCATCGACCAACTCGCCGAAGATTTTGATCCGAAACGCGTCATGATTGCCGTCACGGGTGGCGAGCCTCTGTTCCGCCCTGGAATTTTCGACATATTTGCCAGACTTCATGAAAGAGGTTTCCATTACGGCATGGTTTCAAACTCGTTCCTGCTCGACGCAGAAGCGGCGAAAAAGCTCGTCGAATGCGGGATGGATTCCCTGTCCCTGTCATGCGACTGCATACCGGAAATCAACGATTCCATTCGAGCCAAGGGCAGTTCAGCTCACGTTGTGGCGGCCATTAAAAACCTTCGCGAAGCCGGATACAAAGGCATCCTGGAAATCCTGTCGACGATAACGAAACCGTGCGTTCCGCATCTCGAAGAAATGCGCCAGTGGGTCATGGCTCAGGGCGTCACGCGATGGAGAGTATCCCCTGTCATCGAACTCGGGCGTGCCGTAGAAAATCCCGATCTTCTTCTCGATAACGAGGACATGAAAACCGTCCTGAAATTCGTTCGAGCCAAACGCCGTACCCTGGATGACCTGAAACCGGAATTCAGCGAAGAAGGCTATCTTGGTGACGATTTCGAGGGCCTTGTCAGACCGTATCTTTGCCAGTGCCGCGCAGGCATCAACGTCGGCGGCATCCGTTATGACGGCAAAATCGGTGCCTGTCCCGAAATCTCTCAGGTATTCGACCAGGGCGATATCCATGAATCGCGTTTCAAAGAAGTCTGGGAAACAAAATACCAGGATTACCGCGATCGATCGTGGACAAAGAAACTCGGTCCCTGTGCCAAATGCGATAAATTCGACATCTGTCACGGCGGTGCATTCCACCTTTATGAAGACAAAGAAACGCCGACAGCTCGATGTTTCTACGAAATGGTTAAAGATTAAGGAAAGCCAATTTGCGCCAGGCCTTGCAGCCTGGCACTACATTGGCTGTGCGAGCCTATTTGGCTGCAAAGCAGCCAAATACGGCTGCGCATTTTTTCATTTTCAGCATCAAACACACAAATTACAAATATTATATATTCATCCGTCAACACCAAATGCCCACCTGGAGACAATGTGATGAAAAAGAGCCCGTTAAGTTTTGCAATTTTGGCCATTCTTTTTTCGGGATGTGCCCTTGAAGATGGAATTGACTGTTTCAACGGTGCTCAAAGATGTGATCCCAACGATGAAACCAACACAATTCTTCAGAAATGCGTAAATCATGAATGGGTAACAGATACAACCTGCAGCTACAAATGTCAGAATATCGAAGGAAAGAGCAGCTGCATAGAAAAGGTCTGTGATGCCAATGAGACTCAATGCGGAGATGATAATAAAACACTTTTGACCTGTCAGAACAATCAATGGGTTGAAAAAGAAACATGCCAATATTCATGTTATGAAACAAAATGTGATGAATTTGTATGTGATGAAGGGAAAAAGAAGTGTTCAGATAACCAGACACTTCAAATTTGCCGAACAAATCGATGGGTCGAAGATAAAATATGTGATTTTAAATGTTCTTCCGACGAATGTGTCGAAAAAGTATGTGATGAAGCCCAGAAAATGTGTTCCGAAAATGCAAAAGACCTGCTCGTCTGTAAGGACAATACCTGGATCACAGAGAAAGTGTGTGAGGATGAATGCGAAAACAGTGAATGTGTTAATAAATATCTTCCCCAAATGACATTTGATCCGGAATCAATTCTGATCCCCAAATCTTCCACCCAAAGTGTATCCCTGAGCTATACCCTGAAAGAAGCTCCAATCAAGAACCGTGTTCTATCCATATCGTTGTCAGCCATAGATTGTTTCATTCTTGAAGCCAATACCAGCACGATATCAACTGATTCAAATGGCGAAGGCAGTTTTAGTATAAAATCAACTGATAATGGCGGCTCATGCCATGGCGAAATCACCATAAAAGATGACGTCGAAAATGCCATCTATTCCATCCAGGTTCAGGTTTATACGGACGAAAACAATAACTTCATGCAGGATCAATACGAAACGGCAATCAAAATCAAGAAGGAGTGCTTAAAAGACAGTGATTGCGACTCCGCCGAAGGCGCACAAGACGGTTTTTGCGACAGTTTTCTCGGATATCAATGCTCAACGAGATGTACATCAGCTTCTGAATGCGTCCCGCAAAATGAACAATTCAATTTCATCTGCCGCGACGATGGCCGATGTGCCCCCGATACCTTTGAAATTGTAACGGCCTCTGATACGAAAGAAGCTGAAATACCGACAATTGTTGCAACAGATTGTGACTTTGACATCGACTGGGGCGACCAAAGTCAGATTGAACATTACGATGACACCGTATGCGGAAAAGAAAATATCAAACATCAATATGCCAATTCCGGTACCTATCATATCAAAATCAAAGGTTCCTACAATAACTGGCGAATGGCACGTTTAAATGATACTGCTTCAGAGTTTGCTGAAATATATACCCCGACCGTTTTTACCGATGTCATCACCTTCGGTCCAGTCGGTCTTGGTACAGCCGGTCTGGCCAACAATCAACTCACCAAGCTTTCTGCCATCGATATTCCTGATGCATCCAAATTGCCCAAATTGAGAGCAATGTTTATGAATGACAGCCAATTCAATTCCCCCATAGAGAATTGGGATATTCGCAATGTCGAAGACATGACATCTTTATTTTATGGTGCATCAGAATTCAACCAGCCACTTGCAAAATGGGATACATCCAACGTTACGGCATTTAAACGAACCTTTCAGGGATGCAGCGTATTCAATCAACCCATTGAAACCTGGGATACATCAAAAGCCACAACACTCGTTAATATGTTTACCGAGTGCAGTGCATTTAACCAATCTATTAATGGCTGGAATATTTCCAATGTTACAAATTTATCTTACCTATTTTATAAGGCCTCAACATTTAATCAGCCGCTCGATAAATGGGATACATCCAATGTCACAAAGATGAGTTATCTATTTTATTATGCCACGGCATTTAATCAAAACATCAACACCTGGAATACGTCAAAAGTCACGACACTTGAAGCGACGTTTTATGGTGCCAGTGTATTCAATCAGCCTCTTGATAACTGGGACACATCCAATGTCACATCGATGAAACAAACCTTCAAAAAAGCCGAAGCATTCAATCAGGAGTTAAATTCATGGGACACGTCCAAAGTTACGACGCTGGCCGCAATGTTTATGGAAGCCAAAAGCTTCAACAAAGCTATTAACAAGTGGAACACATCCAATGTCACAACACTGGAATCAACTTTTTATAATGCCGAAGCATTCAACCAGAATATTAATACAGATCCAGAGTTAAATTCATGGGACACTTCCAAGGTCACAACACTGGAATCAACTTTTAATGGAGCCGTCAGCTTCAATCAGCCGATCGATAAATGGAACACATCCAATGTCACAACCCTGGCATCTACTTTTCATGGAGCCATCAGATTTGATCAACCGCTTAATAACTGGAATACATCCAATGTCACAACCCTGGCATCTACTTTTCATGGTGCAAAAGTTTTTAATCACTCGGTTAATTCATGGAATACATCCAAAGTCACAACATTAAAAAATGCATTTTCTGGCACCGAAAGATTTAATCAACCGCTTGATAAATGGAATACATCCAACGTCACGAGTCTGGAAGCGGCTTTTAATGGTGCCAGAATTTTCAATCTGTCACTTAATTCATGGAACACATCCAAAGTCACATCGATGAAAAATGCCTTTTATGATGCCAGCAATTTTGATCAGGATCTCTCACACTGGTCATTAGATGGTATACAATCTGGTAATAATATGGAAAATATGCTATTTAAGACTGAAATGTATCATTATTTCAAAAATGAAACAACCAAATCACACTATACCAGCGCTAAATTAACAGATTCAAACATCTGTAAATTGTATAGATCAATATTTTCACAAAAATGGGAAAACTACATACGCTATGCAACTCAAACCATTTCTTCCAGTGACTTTAATAAAGCCTGTCGATAATCGATATATACATTCTCGATGTTATGAATTTAATCATAATTAATATTTTCCCGACAAAAAAAATACTTCGTAATGAAATCGCTGTTGTGATAAGACAACTAAAGTTCACACACAGGCTGGCGATTGAAACCGCTTTGTCTATCACCATTCAACGATAAAGCTATGAAAAACAAATACTATATAATTTTTGCTGTATGTAGCCTTTTACTCCCGGGATGTGCGCTTGACGAATGCGATGAGGGCATGACACGTTGTGACCAGAACTATGCCCAGATTTGCAAAGGCGGTCTTTGGTCCACGACCAAAAAGTGCGCCTTCAAATGCGTCAAAAACGATGAAACCAATGAGGCAGAATGCGAGTTAAAAACATGTGATGAAAACGAAAAAAATGCGATTTCGATGGCAAAACACTTCTCGTTTGCAAAAACAACGCATGGAGCCTGTCACAAACGTGTGAATTCGGATGCAAAGGTAATGCTTGTAACGCCAAACTATGCGATGACGGAGAAAAGAGATGCTCCGAAAACGGAAATTCAGTTCAAATATGCCAAAATGCACAATGGATAGATGATATTGAATGTGACGTGACCTGCAGTGATGGAAAATGTATCCGTGAAACATGTTCAGACGGTGTCAAAAAATGTTCATCTGACAATATGAGTGTTTTAATCTGCAACTCAAACGAATGGATCGTTCATCAGGATTGTGACAACGATTTCCACTGCATCAATGCCGAATGCGTCGAAAAAGAATGCACAGATGACCAGGTCAAATGCGATGAAACTAATAACAAATTATATTCCTGTGAAAACAATCAATGGGTCTATGAAAAATACTGCGACATTGGCTCAAATAATACATGTATCCGAAAAAACTGCGATGAAGGAGAAATTCAGTGCAGCGATGATGAACGCACAGTTCAAATCTGTGAAAATAACGCATGGAAAGACAAGGAAGTGTGTGAAGTTCGCTACGAAAACAACGAATGCACCACTAAAATTTGCGATGAAAACGAAGAAATATGCGCCAATGATAAAACCCTCGAAATCTGCCATGACAACCAGATGATTTTTAAAGAAACCTGCCCATTCAAATGCCTGGATGACAGATGCATCGAACAAATTTGTACAGAAAACCAAAAAAGATGTTCCGCATTCAATCGTGATATCAGTACCTGGGATATATCCAAGGTCACCACATTATATTGTACATTTTACGGTACAAAAGCATTTAACCAGCCGCTATCAGCCTGGAATACGTCCAACGTCACCAATTTTGGATATACATTTAAGGGAGCCTCTGTATTTAATCAGTCATTGAATAGTTGGAATACAGCTAATGTCACATCGATGCACCAAACTTTTTATGGAGCTGCTCAATATAATAAATCAATGAGCAAATGGAACACATCCAACGTAACCAATATGGTTGAAATGCTATATAATGCGACCGGTTTTAATCAGAATCTTTCTGGCTGGTCAATAAAGGGAATTAAATCAACAGATAAGATTCAGAATATGTTTTATAATACGGCGCTTTCCCAAGAAAACTACTGTAAGCTTGCGAAAAATTCCAGCTGGCAAATATATATATACGATCTCGGATTTACAACTTATTATGTGTGTCCGTAATCCCCATGGGTTGACAAGACCCATCATAAAATATTCCCGAGGCGTATTGAGCGAGTCTCCGTGTCATGACACGGAGTACGAGCGAAATAGCCTCGAGGCGGCGGCGTATCGCAGATAGCCGCCGTCCCCTACGCAGTGCGTCATTTTTTTGTGCGCGTAAAAGCAAAGTCATGATAAGATGGGCTTGTTAGGCAACGCAGAGTGCGCGCCTCTTTAATTTTTCCGCCATCCGGCAACTGGAGTATGAATATGAAAAAAGAAATTTCCGCCATTCTCGACAAAGTTCTCACGAAAGGCATGGCATTGATGGAATCAGAGAAAGCCCAGCAAATTCTCTCTTCACCACAGGCACAGAAAGCCCTCGATCTCGGCATGAGTGCTCTGACGCTTGCACAGAATGCCTCTGACGCCGTTAAAGCCGGTATTGCTAACAAACTCGGTCTCGCCACCCAGAAAGAAGTCGACGAACTTCGCGAAACCGTCGCCAAACTCGAGGCCGACAAAGCTGCTGCAGACAACAAGGCCGATGACGCCGCAAAAGCTGAATAATTTGAACAGTTATTTCTTTGCTGATAAAAATCTGCGGCTCTGATTCATCACGTTTCAGAGCCGTATTTTTTTGCTGACTTTCAGTCACTGCACTGGAGACCTTCTCATGGCGTTCAATTCAAAACGCTTACGTCTGGGCATTATCATTTCAGTTTGCGTCATTCTGCTCGCTGCGGTCGCGGGATGGTTCTTCATTGTTCCCAAAATAATTGAAGCCAAAGCAAACAATGCACTCGCCAAAGCCTCTGAAAAATCCGGAAGGCATATCGAGATTTCCGGAATTCAGCTCTCCGGATTTTCCGCCGCATCCGTCACTCGAATCACGATTTCCGACGTTGGACATCCCGAAAAGACCGCCATCCTATTTGACGACGTGCAGGTCGGCCTGAGCGGCCTCCCTTTCGGCAGCATTTCCATCTCTTCCGTCGATGTCGATGAACTCGCCATACACATCCGAAATGACAACGGGAAAACGAATTTTGACGACATCATTCAGTCATTAAAACCCAAAAATAAAGACGACGAGGGCTCCGGCGACAAAAAAACACCCTCTTGGAAGCAGTACATCACGCCGTTTCCAAGCATTCACATCTCAAATGTGGCCGTGAGCATGCCCGAAATCAATGCCGGACAGTCGATTCAGGTCAATGCCGTTTCAGCCGAAAACATCGACATTTTTGAATCTGAAAATAATGACGGTTTTTATGAGGCCACAGGCCGCATCTCGGCCCTCATCGGTGAAAATGACACGAGAACGACGTATGAAACCAGGGTTGCAGCCAGCATAAAAAATAATACAGAGGGCAAAGTTACGCTCTCCATGCCCATATCCAGCACGGGATCTGTTCCGGCCATTTTCTCACACGATGACACGAAAATATCGTTCAAAGAAATGGCTTTTGTCCTGCCTACGACATTCGAGTTCCACGATCTGTCAGTCCAAAAAGGCAAACAGGAACTCATTCACGCCGATTCAGCCATTGCACGCCTCATGACGCTTCCCCCGAAAAAAGTTTCCGGCGTCTATTTCAAAGAGGTGGAACTCGTCAAACCCGTTATTCATGACATCTACCGTAAAGAGGGTTCAGTCATCCGACAGGTCGGCGTGGATTACGCTGCCTTTATGATGAATGTGTTCAAGGGCGGCACAAAAGAAATCATTAAAGACATCGCAGCAGATACCGCCAAAGCTGCCGCACAAGCAGCCCTGAAAGCCGGCGTTCAGGCACTTATCAACGAAAGTGAAACGCCAGGAGAGGATATTGCAAAAGCCGTCGTCAACGAAGTTGTCCCAAAGGATTTCAATATTAAGGACTTCTTTTTCTCCCAAAGGATGTTCATCACCGACGGCACTTTTACGGTTGAAGACCAGTTCACAGGCCTCACAAATGCCAGTGCAGAACATGTCGACATCGAAATCGGTTATCGAAGCATTCGAAAAGTCCTCGATTACCGGATAGCTTTTGCCGCACTCAGTCCAGTGACGACCGAAATCGAACTCATCGGACAGTACAGCCTTCCCAATGAAACGACAAAAGGCCATTTGGCCATCCTTCCACTGAGAACGACCGATAATTTCAAGCAATTCCAGACCAATCTTCAGAACAGCACATCCCCGGATGCGCCGACCGTCTATCTCAAACAGTTCGTTCCCAGCCTCAATCTCGACAAAACCATCCTCGAGGCGACCGCTGATTACGATGTCAATCTCAAGAAAAAAGCCGCGAAAATCGACACAAAACTGAGTGTGAGCAATCTGTCGTGGCGTCTGGAAGCACTGAGCAAGGAACCTACAGATTTTTCCGGGTCCGTCGGCCTGTCCATGAGTCTCGACCTTGGGAAACATGATTTCAAACTCCACGGCATAGACATTCATACAAACGGTGCCACCTTTAATCTTTCGGCTGATTTGTCACAACAGCCGCGAACCAAAGGCAAAGGCAAAAATCCCCAGACGGAAGACGCCTTGCATTTCAATATTGCCGTCGATCTTCCCAATCAAAACATGCAGGCCCTTTTTGATGCCGTCCCGCACGCTCTTCGCACCGAACTCGACGGCCTGACCTGGACAGGTTCCCTCGGCTTCCACTTCGAGGCCTCCGGCTTCCTCGACACCGTCTCTGAGACTCAGCACAAATTCGTCATTACCCCCAGTGCAGATTTTGGCGTCCTTCGCTGGCCTGACAACAGAAACCTCGACGTGCTCAATCAGGGATTTAAGTTCAAAGTCAACGATCCCAACGCTTTATCCGAGCATGAAATCACGATTCCGCCGTCGATCTACCCGATTTATCTGGGCGAACGCGCTCTATACAATCCCAAAGTTTCAGCCGAAGACATCCGTTCCCAATACCCTGACTGGGTTTTGTTTGAAGACCTCAATCCCTGGCTGATTCAGCTCATCACGACGACGGAAGACGGCTCATTCTTTACCCATGAAGGCTTCAGCTCGCTTCAGGTCAAAGCCGCCCTCGAACGCAATATCAGCCGTCAAAACTTCAGCCGTGGCGCGTCAACCATCAGCATGCAGCTCGTCAAAAATCTCTTCTTTGACCGAACAAAGACGCTCTCGAGAAAATTCCAGGAAGTCATCTACACCTGGCTCATGGAATCCATCATGCACGTTCCCAAAAAACGCATCATGGAACTGTATTTCAACATCATCGAGTTCGGACCTGAAATTTACGGCGTCGAAGAAGCCGCCAAATATTACTTTGGAAAACGCAGCAACGCTCTTTCTCTCAAAGAATGCGCATTTCTCATGGCTATCATTCCCAATCCGAGAAAAGGAGCCAACTACAGAAAAAACACGCAACTCGAGGGCTGGCTTCATAAGACGATGAATTTCTACATCCAGGAAATGTATCGCCGTAAGTGCAATCAGGATACGATTGCCAAAACACGAGCCAAACTCCAAAGCCAGGGCAAAGATATGGTGTTTGAACCATGCTGTCCGCCACGGGACAGTCTGCAGCTCATGCTCGATGCCGACACCCTGTCATTCCATATCCCAAATCCGGATGATCCGACCCTTTATGCCTACCGAACGGATTTATACACGCTTGAAGGCAAGCCGCTTTCGCCTCAAATCAATACGACCTGCGGCTACCATGGCGATATCGAAGCCGTCGAAAAAGCCGAAGAAACCGAATCCATATTTGAGCCACTCATTCCGGCTCACGATCAACTCAACTGATTAACTTAAAACAGGACAATGACCATGAAATTGTTCGAAAATCAAAAACACAAATGCGCTTTTATCGGCATGATCCATCTGCGAGCCCTGCCCGGAACGCCGGACAATACGCTAGACATGCCGGACATTCTCGATGCTGCCCTTCGCGATGCCGATGCCCTTGTCAAAGGCGGCTGTGATGCTCTTCTCGTCGAAAATATGGCTGACCTGCCCTACCTCAACGGCCATGTCGGTCCGGAAATCGTTTCTGCCATGGCGATTGCCGTCGATCGCGTCGTTCGCAGCTTTGATCTCCCCGTCGGAGTTCAGGTTCTGGCCGGTGCCAACAAAGAAGCCATGGGCGTTGCAACCTGCGCCGGTGCACAGTTCATCCGCGCTGAAGCCTTTGCCTATGCCCATATCGCCGATGAAGGCATGATGAATGCTTCGGCCGCCGAAGTCCTTCGCATGAGAAAACACATCAACTCCCACGTCAAAGTCTGGGCCGACGTCCAGAAAAAACACTCCTGTCACGCCATTACTTCCGACGCAAAACTCACAGATCTCGCTCACGGCTTCGCGTTCTGCGGCGCAGATGCCCTCATCGTGACCGGCGTTTCCACGGGATGTGAAGCCCATATCGAAGACGTCGCCGCCGTCAGACCCGCAAATCTTCCCGTCATCATCGGTTCAGGCATTACGGCCGAAAACGCAGCAAAATTCGGTGCCGCAGCCGACGGTCTCATCGTCGGAACGTCGATTAAAGTCGACGGAAACTGGCGAAATCCCGTCGATGTCTCCCGCGTGCGCGCCATCGCCGAACAACTTTAAATCCCTCTTTTTTTGCTTCTGACTCAAAAAACTAGCGCATTCATTCACGCATTACGTGATATAATTCTGCGTCTTTCCGGCAAAATGCAAAAATGTCCGAAAGATGAAGATGAAACGTACACATCGTGTCGATATCAAAGGAATCGGTTATTATGAAAGATGTTGTTGCAGTCATTCTCTCCGGCGGAAGAGGCAAGCGTATGCAAACAATGCACTCCAAAGCCCTCCATAAAGTCGCAGATCGTACCATTCTTGACTGGCAGCTCGACGCTTGTCAGCTCTCCGGCATCGAAAATATCATCATCGTTGTGGGCGCTTTCTCCGATGAAATTCGAAATCACCTCGCCAGAGATGGGCATGCTCTCAATATCGATATCGCCGTCCAGGATGAACCCCTCGGTACTGCTCACGCCCTCGCCGCTGCCATGGACAAGGTTCACGAACTTAAAGCAAGATACGTCGTCGTTCTCAATGGAGACCTGCCAAACCTTCAGTCCTCAACGCTCAAAAAACTTATGCTTAAACGCGCTCAGAAACAGCTCATGTGCCTGACCGTCAAACTTGAGGAACCCGCCGCATACGGACGTATTCTCAGAAATGCTGACGGAAACGTCGAACGAATCATCGAATTCAAAGACTGTACACCAGCTCAGACCGCTATTCGTGAAGTCAATGTCGGCGTTTACAGCATCCCCACTAATTTCCTCGACACCGCTCTGCCAAAAATTAAAAATAATAACGCCGCAAAAGAATATTATCTGACCGATATCATCGCTATCGCAAATGAAGATAATCTGCCAGTTCACGCAGTCCTCGCCGAAGATCCGGGCGAAGTCATGGGCGTCAATACTCCGGAAGAGCTCGAACTGGCTGAAATCTGGAGACATAAACTCAGCATCTGATTTTTTCTTTCGGGAATGCCGACTAATGCCGTCCAACGGCATTACGTCGGCTCAAAGCACCTATGCGCGCTTGCGCATACGGTGCTTTTTATTTTTGCGGGGTAATAATGCCTCCCAAATATTAATCCTCACTATTACAATCCATGACACATTTTTATTATTGTTATATAAAAAAACTTTACATCAGTTATGATAGACACCCCACGGACTGTGCATCTCATCAGAAAATCTGATGGCTCTGTTAATGGCAGATAAGAAGGTTACACACAATGGCATTGAATATTTCGAGTTTTAAAGGAAAACCGTCAAAGCGTTTTCATTATTATTTTGTACTATGGGTACTGGCTTGGATTTGTGGCCTCATTCTCACACTCTTCCTGTTCCTCAGACCAACCCCTTACGGTCCTCCATACGTTCTCGATTTAGCTCATTACCTGCCGCATGCCATCTTTTACATGACATTCGGTCTTACCGTCATTGTGACCCCTTTCTTTCTCGTTTCACTTCTTTTAAAAAATGATGAAGAAAATTCAAAAAGACAACGAATTTTTAGAATAATTTGTGCAATTTTACTGACGATTTCTCTTTTTTATCAACATGTCGACAATGAAATTCTGCGTTTTTGCAATATGCATATTACCCCGGATTTCATTCGAACATACCTGATGAGTCATGGCGTCCCTGATTCCCTTTGGACACTGCTCGAAGAAGATAATGGCGGTTCCAACATATCCATTATTTTATTAGGTGTTGCCCCGGCTTTTTTGCTTTTCTATCTGCTTGTTGGATGGCGTATTCCTCAGCCCAAACACATCAATCGCTCGATTCAATGGATTCTGTTTGGCGTCATCGTCATCAGCCTTGTCTTTTTACCGTTCCTTTTTAGAACAAAACTCTTTGGTTCCAAAAACCGCCAAAACAAAGTCGCCCCACCGTTTATTCTCATTGCCGATACCATTGCGACCTGGAATCACAGCCTTGAATTTCCAAAAAACATGCCTGAGCTCCTGACTCAAGCCCAACAGGAATGGAAACAGCTCGATGCCAACCACTGGACGCTCTCAGACCCCAACAAACCATGGCTGAAATCCAGCCCGCAAATCTGTCCTCAAACTGACAAAAAATATAATTTTATTATTATATCTTTTGAATCATTCAGAGCACAAAGCCTTTCTTTATTTAATAAAGAACAAACAATTGAGGCAACACCTTATCTCAATTCCCTGATTAAAGATAATAAAGCCGCTTATTATACAAATTATTATACAAATGCCCATCCGACAATTGGCGGCTTTATGGCACTTCATACTGGAATGCTTCCCCATTCCTCACGTTCTGTTGCCAAGGCATATACACATGATACACTCGATTCATTTGTCAATCAGCTGCGAAATAATGGCTGGCAGGCTGCATTTTTCGGCGGCTCCGATCCCGATTGGGACAACCAGCGTCCCTGGCTGATTCGATGGTATGATGAAGTCTCATATAAACCCGAAAATAATGAACTCGATCGACTCGTCATGCATGACCTCTCTAATTGGCTCAAATCTGAACGCGATACTTCAAAGCCATTCATTACAACCAGTTTTCTCATCACGAATCACATGCCATTTCTTGAGAGAGAACCCGGACATACCATCACTGACGGAACGGAACTCAAAGATAAGATTTTAAATACCATGCATTACGACGATGATGTCCTGCATGAATTCATCGACTCAATTCAAAACGAACCTTGGTATAAGGACACTATTATTGTCGTGACCGCCGATCATGGCATGGATTTGGGCGATCGCGATGGTTCACCGGATTATAACAACCTGCGAACAGAAGCTTTACACATTCCTCTGGTCATCATGGGGAATCATCCTCAACTCAAAGTTGGAGAACACAAAGAACTCGCCAGTCACATCGACCTCGGCTCCACCATTCTTGAACTCGCTGGCGTTTGCCCTGAGAATTCAGTTATGGGACATAGCCTGATTTCAACTCCCGTTGAAAACCGTGAAGTCCTTGCCTTTAAAGAACATCGTGCATCCATACGAACAGATGCCTGGTCCGCCTATATTCTCGAAGACGACAGCGTCATGCTGTATGAAGGAAACGACATCCTGCAGATAAACGACGTCGCTGACAAACATCCAGATATCGCAAAATCCCTAAAAGAACGAGCAAGACGCATATCAACAACCGTTGATTATTCTTACCAATACGATTTGCTGCACTAAGGAAACTCTCGCCGGGGCCCAACCCCCGGCTCTCGGCAATTACTGCCTATAAATATCGTTTGGTTCAGAGGTCCCCTAGTCTAAGCCGCCTATTCTCAAGGAAAGACCGATAAGATTATTTACGATATCACTATTTTCCCCAGTTTCGATATAAGGAATCCAGGAAAGTTCCAGCCCAAAAAAGAAGTGATCGACGTCGATATCGAAGCGATAATACAATTTGAGAGACATATTACTCCCTCTGTTTGCTCCAGAATAAAACGTCTTATCGATATGACTTTTTTTGTCTATATCTTCGATACTATCAATCGTAAAATAATCGTGATCACGACTCCAACCGCTCCAGCCAACACCGAAACCAATCGTATGAAGACAAATCACACCGAAAGGAATGTAAGCGGCTACCATGGGAGTGAATGAATATGTGAAGAGAAAAGAATCTGCTTTATCCTCTCCACCAAAAGAAATATCGAAGTCCAATTCAAGCCCAACATATTTCCATTTATACCCGGCATCCACTGAGAGAGCAAACGCATCGAGCCAGTCATCACCATCGTAAACATGCCCAAACCAACCAAGGCCGACGCCATACGTTAAACCGCTGTCAAGTCCGGTATTATAATAAGAATATTCATATTGTTCCGCTTCTTCATAATGATACTGGTCTTCATAATGACCATCGTATGATTGCTCTTCATACTGTTCATACTGACCATCGTATGATTGCTCTTCATATTCATTACCCTGAATATTGTTTTGTTCATACTGATTATTATCATATATATATTGTTCAAATTCAGATTGAGTGCCCACATTAATGTTGTCCACATCACTTGAAGCTGAATTTTCTTCACTCATATTTTCAACAGAAACAGCCCCATTTTCAACGATATCGGTGACTTCATCTGCGGCTATAGTTGTTGATTCATTCTCAACAGCAGCACTGTCAGCCTCTGTACTCAAACCTGAAGCCTCGTCATTGTATGCCGCCGACGGGATGCAATCGACATAACTGTTATTTTGCCATAAACACTTCATGACACCGTCAGGCGTATCAACGTCATATCGAACGACTTCTGGACTGACACAATCCGTATATCCACCATTTTGCCAGAGACATGATTTCTGACCATTAGAAGTTTCAATGAGAAAACGTGTTTCTGCCTGAGAAATACTCGGAATAACACTCAGCGTCGCAACAGCAACCAAACTGAAAATTATTTTTTTCATATAATGCTCCGAATGAAAAACAAGGAAAACATTTGAAATATAAATAAAACACATAGTACTGTCAATACAGCACACCAAGACAAACGCCATTCCGGATACAGCTCAGCCAGGGTTAATTCATATATCTATTGAATATGGCGTATTTCGCAATTTTTAGGCAGAAATTGATGAGAGCCGGGGGGGCCGAGAAGGCAGGCGTCCGGTGGACGGCTGGCATCGCAGAGCCCAGTGAGCAAA
>JAZRVP010000132.1:0-1984 GCA_045599245.1 Myxococcota bacterium | reverse complement strand
CCGGTCCTTGGGGGGGGGCGGGGACAAACCCCCAAAAAAAAAACAATTAATCAGAGGTTCCTTAAAGCAGGTGCCGCTTCAGGAAGGAATATCAAATGAAGTCGCGGACGACGGGAGTTCCTCTGATGTCACAAATGCTTCTCAGGAATAATCGACTTTAAGGAAGGTCTGAATAAAGATGTTTACTTGTTTTTTCTGGGGCTTTGCCCCTGTCCTCAGTTCGCAATATGAAATGCACTTCATTTCCCGAGCCTGTCGGCTCTCCAACTCGTTCGTTTCATTTGCTCACTGGGCTCTGCGATGTCAGCCGTCTACAGGACGCCTGCCTTCTCGGCTCCCCGGTTTTTCTCATTTGTTGCCTTAAAATATCGTTTTGTTCAGAGGTGCCTTAAAACTGTTTTCTTCTCTCATTTCTGCATGAAACAACCGTTTTAGATGTATATATCCTGTCGTGTTTATTATTAAACGGTGGGGCAGGTTTCTGTATTAAAACAAAAAAACCGAGCATTACTGCTCGGCTTTGTGATTTTGGTTTTGATGGATTATTTCAGGATGTCAGCTTTGTCTGTGCGTTCCCATGTGAAGAAGCCGTTTTCGGCTTTTCGCCCGAAGTGGCCGAAACTGGCTGTCGGGGAATAGATTGGACGGAGCAGATCGAGCGATCGAATGATGCCGGCAGGCTTGAGTTCGAAATTTGCGCGAACACGACGTTCAATTTCTTCTTCGGGAATGGTGTTCGTTCCAAAAGTATTGACGAGAACTGAAACAGGTTCAGCAACACCGATGGCATACGCAAGCTGGACTTCACAGCGGCGCGCAAGACCAGCTGCAACGACGTTTTTGGCTACGTAACGTGCCATATAGCAGGCTGAACGGTCAACTTTGGACGGATCCTTGCCGGAAAATGCACCGCCGCCGTGACGCCCCATGCCACCATACGTGTCGACAATGATTTTACGGCCTGTCAATCCACAGTCACCCTGCGGGCCGCCAATGACGAAACGTCCCGTCGGATTGATGTGATATTTCGTGTCTTTCGTCAACAGATTGGCCGGAAGCGTCTTCTTGATGATCAGTTCCATTACGGCTTCGTGAAGGTCTTTTTCTGACACATCAGGACTGTGCTGCGTGGAAACTACGACGGCATCGATCGACTGAACTTTGCCTTTGTTATAATGTACGGTTACCTGGCTTTTGCCGTCCGGACGAAGGAAATTGACTTCATTATTGTTGCGGGCTTCGGAAAGACGACGCGTCAGTGAATGTGCAAACATAATAGGGGCTGGCATGAGCTCCGGCGTTTCATCACAGGCAAATCCAAACATCAGGCCCTGATCTCCGGCGCCCTGTTCGGCAACAATGCCTTTGGACGGATCTACGCCCTGACAGATGTCCGGACTCTGAGACTCAACGTCGACCATGACTCCGCATGTTTCATAGTCAAATCCTTTGAGGGAACTGTTATATCCAATTTTTTTAATTGTGTTGCGCGCAATGCTCTGAATGTCAACATAAGCCGATGTCGTGACTTCTCCCGCAACAATGACAATGCCTGTTTTGAGAAGGGTTTCACAGGCTACGTGACAAGATTTGTCCTGTTCAAGAATAGCATCCAGAATCGCGTCACTGACCTGGTCCGCCATTTTGTCAGGATGGCCTTCAGTCACGGATTCACTTGTAAAAAGAAACTCTCTGTCCATTTTCGTGCACCTTTAAAATTTCTACGTGTACCTCTTATATACGGTACCTTTGCATCCGAAAACCATTTCCGGAAATGCCGCACCTTCTATCTATATGAATGCATATTGTCAAGTTGATGCGGTGCATCGTTACAGCTCAGCCTGGGTTAATTCATATATCTATTGAATATGGCGTATTTCGCAATTTTCAGGCAGAAATTGATGAGAGCCGGGGGGGCCGAGAAGGCAGGCGTCCGGTGGACGGCTGGCATCGCAGAGCCCAGTGAGCAAATGAAATGAACGAG
>JAZRVP010000131.1:0-6841 GCA_045599245.1 Myxococcota bacterium | reverse complement strand
TATCCACCCTTTGACATCTATTTGTTTCATCCGAAGCTGAGAATATATATATTTTAACATCGTCGTTTTGCCGCAGTGACGCCCCCCGCTTATCGCAATTCTCACCACATCACGACGATTTGAAACCATCTCAATGACCGTTTCTATCTCACTTTGAAAAACTTCCATTAAGGAACCTCTGAACAAAACGATATTTTAAGGATGACAATACATCATTTTATATATTTTCTTCGGCGAAGACCAATCAGCCCCAAACATCCAAGCAGTCCAAGCCCCCATGCCATCCCAGATGGCCTCGATGCCCGTGACGACACCTGGCATCCGCAATCCTCATCCGCCGCTATCCTGATTACCGATTTGTGACCCAAAACGTCCTCATCGTCATCACTCGGAACATCCTCATCCCACGGCTCAACATCATCATCCCCCTCATCCTCATCACTCCTGCGGTCTTTGCAGCCTTCATCGATTTCCCCGTCGCAGTCATTGTCCACGCCGTCACAGATTTCCGGGGACGGTCTGCAGTCACAGACCCCGTCTTCGTCCGCCACGCCGTCACAGTCGTTGTCCACGCCATCGCAAACCTCTTCTGACGGCTCACAGCACACACCGCCTTCATCGACTTCGCCGTCACAGTCATTGTCCACACCGTCACAGACCTCCGCCGTACAGCACACACCGCCTTCATCGATTTCGCCGTCACAGTCATTGTCCGCACCGTCACAAATCTCCTCTGACGGCTCACAGCACACGTTGTTTTCATCGATCTGACCGTCGCAGTTGTTGTCCACGCCGTCACAGACTTCCGGCAGACGACTGCATGCTTTGGGACGCGGACCGCCAATTCTGAGGGTAGAATAAAACTGAACCGCCCCCCACCCGGATGCATTTGACCATCGCGGACCTTCGGTGACACCGTCAAATCCCGCCCCGTTAAACGTGTAACAGTCGACGCCATTCTCGCTGCGGCCGCACACATCGAACCTGCCATCGCCATTGATATCTGCCATGCGAAGTGTCCGATACTGCTCCGGTTTGTTCCAGCCCCTTTCATCGCTGAATGCATCAACGGATACGCCGTCCCCAAACCCGTCTCCCGTCGACAGTGTGCACGAAACGTTCGCATTCGCGCGGGCACAGATGTCATCCATGCCATCCCCGTTCAAATCCCCATACATCAGAGTCGAATAGTTGTCGTAATCGTTCCAGCCCCACTGATCCGACCATTCCGGACCGCGAATCGCATCGCTCCAGCCCGTCCCGGTTGACAAGTGGCACACGAGGCCGCCGCTGTCCCTCGCGCAGACATCCGATTTGCCGTCCCCATTGATATCCGGCATCCGTATCGTCGTGTAATACTGCCGATGCCCCCAACCATTGTCATTGCTCCAGCCAATCACCGGATATTCCGGACCAAATCCATCCCCCGTCGACGGCCAGCATCTAAATCCCGCACTCCCGCGCGCACAAATATCCACCTTGCCGTCCCCGTTGATATCCCCGGTTCGAATCGTCGAATAATACTGCTCATCGCCCCAGCCGCTGTTGTCCCCCATGTCCGGAAGCAGAACTTCGCCTTCAAATCCGTTTCCCGTCGAAAGATAACATTTGAACTGTTCCTTGAACCGCGCACAGAAATCATCTTTGCCGTCACCATTGATGTCGGCAAGACGAATCGTCGAAAAATATTTAACCTGGTCATAACCATCGGCGGTTGCCATCACAGGACCGCTAAAGCCTTCGCCAAAACCCTCGCCCGTCGAGAGCCAGCACCGCATTGAGGCATGCGCACGTCCGCATACATCCGCCTTCCCGTCACCATTGATATCGCCAAATCGAAACGTCGGAAACACCGACTCCCCGTTCCAGCCATTCTCATCACTCACTTCCGATATCACGAGCGGCGCTTCAGCCATCGACCCCTTCGATGAAAATGTACAATAATATCCCGCCACGCCCCGCGCACAGATATCCGCAATCCCGTCCCCGTCGATATCCGTGTTCTGCGCATCATAAAGCATCGCCTGATATTTCACTTCCGAGTCCGGCGCACAAACCCCGTCCTCATCCACCAGCCCGTCACAGTCGTTGTCAACGCCGTCACAAACCTCCGCCGAACAGCAGTTGTTGCTCGTTATCCACTGCCCCGCCACTGGAACACCGAAATCCACCCACGTCGAGGCTATGCTCTGACACCACGAACTCCCGCACGCCGACTGAACCTGAAAATGAAGGTGCGGCCCCGTCGAATACCCCGTGTTCCCTGAATACGCAATCAGATCGCCTCGATTGACATGCTGCCCTACCGAAACCGGAACGCCATGATATTTCAAATGATAAAAAACAGCCGCATCCCCCTGGTCAAACGACATCGCAACATAATTCGCGTAGTTGCACGATGAACTGCAGTTCGTATCCGAATCCTGCTTGACATACGTAATCGTTCCCGACGCAGGCGCATGAATCGGCGTCCCTATCGGCATCCCGATATCCCACGCATACTTGTCGGAACCATTGTGTGAAAATGAACCAAAATTGCCCTGCGTTATCTTCCACTGAACGCCGCAGGCCCAGGGAGCATACATCGGCGGCGCAGCAAAAGCCCCTGCCGGAAACATAAAACATGATATCGAAATCAATATTTTAAACGCATTCCTGTTCATAACCTCACCCTCCATAAAATACACCCCTTCCATTATAGTCATTTTTTGTCGGCCCTGCTAGTTTTCCCAGCCTCACGGCCGGGAAAGACTACGCAGGGCCCGCCGCGCTACCTCGCTATCGCTCACTACGCGCGGCAAACCTGTTTGTTTTGAATGCCCCCACAGGTGCCATGAACCAAAACAGGTCAGAACAAAACGATATTTTATGGCAACAAATGAGGAAAGCCGAGGTTGGGGCCCCGGCGAGTATCATGGTTAAGCACCCACAAAGGTTTATACCAACTAAAAAATATTGAGGATTCCAAAGGACTCAGTCCTTTGGCGGGGTTTGGGGCAGAGCCCCGAGAAAAATAACAGAGCAAACTTATTTCCCAAAATGTTGATCGACTAAAGACTGAAGCCTCCCATTTTTCGCCGCTTCCGAGGCATCTGCTTCGACAAAATGTGTCGTCGTCAGCTTGAGCTTTTCATCAAATCCCAAAATATAGTTTGTCGCGATGAGATAAATAATGCGCGTCGGCGCCATGCCATAGACCTGATATTCGATAATATGGCGAATGCGCTCCGAATCCTCGGGATAAACGCGTTTGATCGCTTCACTGTTGTAAAGTCGTTTGACGATTTCGGTAATGTATAATCCCAATTTCATATATAAATCGGCAAAGGTCTTCGTCGGATCGTCAAAACAGTCCGGTTCTTCTGTTTCCAGCTCGTCGATCATCTTTTTGACAACCCATTTGGGCGTAAAGATCTGATTCGTCTTTTGCGGCGGAATATAATCGAAAATATCTTCTTCATGCGATTCATCAAAATAGTTCGCAAGGGCTTTCTTTTTGTTCAAAAATTCCTGAATCGAATCATTAAATACAACTTCGTCGAACAAATGGCCTGCAAAATGTTCGCTTTGCCCTGTCGCTTCATCGCGATAATCGCCGCCATCGCGCAAAAATCTGAAATCATCCAACGTGATTCCAGTCACTTCTTTAAAGACATCAGGCTCTGTGTATTGATCGAAATTGGCCAGCGTCAAATCATCATCGCCATAAGCCATGATAAAACTCGGAATTGTTCTCGAAAATCCGCGCAAATGCGTTCGGACGCTCTCTTCAATCTCACTCTTTTCTTTTTCTGCCTTATTGTGTTCAATTCTTTCTACAACATCATGAGGAGCCTTTGTCGTGATATCAACGATCCCATTTGAAATTGTTTTGTGAAGATTGTCCATCGCACTTTGTATGCTGTTTTTATACTTTTCGGTTGCAGAATCGATATCTTCTTCTGTCTGTGCTTCCTGCATTGTTTTATTCAGTTCTGCTGTTGCAATCGCCGTTTCTCGGTCCAGCTCAGCTTGCGCCTTTTCAATGACCGCATCGACTTTTTGATTCATTTCTTTTTGGATGATATTACTTTCCTTACTCGGCGTCTGCGTCGCGTTCACAGCAGGTTTGGTGACTGTTTCGTGAATATATTGTTTGATTGTTTCGCCAATGCTGGTCGTTTCTTCTTTGGCTTTTTTGACTAATTCCTTTGCGGAATCCGGCGTTTGGTCAGCAGGTTCGCTCGTTTTTATATCATCCAGAGCTCTGGCAACGTCTTCCGGTGTACCAAACTTTTTATCTCCGAAAATGTCCGTTTCCGTCCCGATAACGATTTCATCAGGGATCTCGACTTCGCCTTCGCGATTGACAGGAACATTCTCTATATTTTGGACAGGATCCGATTCGCCTTTTTTAGTTGTTTGGCCCTTTTTATCATCAAATGCCGGCGTAAGTCTGCCAACGATATCGCGCACAACACCCGGTGCACCAAAGACATTGGCAATATTCTGAAACAGATAATTCGACATAAATCCATTGCGAACGACTTCCTGACATTTAATCTTTCTCGGCATTGACAGCACTTTTGCCGCATCCAGTTCAATCATGCGACCTTCGTCATCCTCGCCAAGCACCGGGAAGAAATTCAGCAATTCTCTGATATTGTTTTCGCGCTCTTCACGCGTTCCATGGCCATTTGTCGTATCGCGGCGCAAATCATTGGCAAATTGTTCATATACAATCAGTGTGCGCGCCGGATCAAAATCGAATACATACGCATTTTCTTTGCGCTCAACGATATAACATTTCTTTTCTTCGTCAAAATATTCTCGCTGATACGGATTCTGTGCTCTGAATATTGCCTGAATATATTTGGCCGGCCTGTCCATGTTGCAGAGCATTAAAACCCCCGTCCACTCCGGAATGGTAATGCCCTGCGTCAGCTGCCCCACGCTCAGCGTAATCGTCCTGTCATGCTCCGCAATCGCTTTCTTGACTTTGTCGTACGCTTTTTCACTGACTTCATCATCTTCCAGCTTGCCGTCGCCCGCCGCCAGAACGACCTCATATTCGCTGAACAATGGGTCTTTTTGCAGGAATTTGGCCAGTGCTCTGGCGCTCTCCACGCGGTTTAACAGCCAAAGCGTGTGGCGCAGTTCGTTTCGCAGTTCCTGCGTCGAAAATGGATATTTTTCATTCGTTTTAATGACTTCTAAAAACTTTTTTATATCTTTTTCATAAACAAATTCACCATTTGTTTTTGTTTTGAAAAATTCATTCAAATCGAACGCATAATCGACCGTTTCGTCCTCTGAAATTCGCGCTCCCTTTTGTAATTGTTCGCGAATCATCGCAGACAGCTGATAAGTCAGCAAATTGAGTTTGGGCATGCGCTCATAAGGATTTCGGCCTTCAGTCGGCCTGGCTACCTTGTCGTCAATGGGATTTCCGTTCTCATCGATATAAATATCCGATGTTTTCCACATCAATTTGGCATTCTGTTCATCGACATACGACCAGTTATAAATTTGTTTTTCCGAAAAATCGCCCTTGGCCAGTGCTTTAAAAGGCGTGCCCGACAAATATAAGGTGTATTTGCGCTTTAAATTGTCGAATGCATAATCCGTTTTGCGCGTATCAACGCCCTCATGCGACTCATCAACGACAAGCAGGTCGAATTCTGTTTTAGATAACCATTCCAGTTTGTCATATTCTCCACCAAAATAGATTGAACCTTTCAAACTCTGGAGCGATTCAAAAACAATCATGCCGGGATTAATCTTACCTACATTTGCCGTGCGGTAACCGGAATACTGCAAGCGCGTCATCACGCCTTCTTTCTTTTTGAGCGCATCATTTTCACTGACAAAACAATACTCATCTCTCCAGTTGATAAATTTGACAAAATCATCTCGCCATGAATTGGAAACACTCGGTCGATTGGTCACAATGAGAACTTTTTTCAATTTCATCTGGCGAATGAGGTCGTACGTCGACAGCGATTTGCCAAAACGCGGTTTGGCATTCCACAGAAATTCCGTGCCGCCATGTTCAAAATATTCTTTTGTTTTCTGCACCGCCTGAACCTGTTCTGCACGCAAATCATAAGTGGCTTTGACGGGCTCTTCTGCGCGTTTCCAATCTTTGGCCGCAAATTCATCAAAATACTTTTTAGAAGTATCGCCATCGATATGAAACCACTCGCGTTTACCGTCTTCATCGCATTTGCGCTCAATTTTTTTATATAATTCGAGATATTCGTGAAAGTCTTTATCATCAAAAGCCTGCATGGACCCGTCTTGATAAAGGGCGTTGTGCTTCCAGGCGAGTTCCCAGATAATATCTGCGGTTCCAGTCTGTTGATGAATGCGGTCTTCGACGGTTTGTTTGGCCGTAAATCCGATTTTGGTCCAACCGGCGTGATAGATAACGCCCGGCGTGTTGTAGGCGTAAATCATAGGAATGATGCGTTTAAAACTCTGAATGCTGGGTGCTGCCATGATGTATATCTCCTTATGATTATTATTTTTTTATGATACGGTGTTTGCCACCATTTGCGTCGTAGCATGCTACGCCGCTACATGGATGGAACGCCGCTATCCCTTTGGGATACGCGCCGTTGACTGCAATTTGCCACCATTTGCGGCGTAGCTCGCTACGCCGCTACATGGATGGAACGCCGCTATCCCTTTGGGATACGCGCCGTTATTTCGTCCTCCATTTTTGAACCACATTGTGACACCTTCCTTCGTCACTTAAACAGACCGTCAACAACCTTGTGACACCTTCCTTCGTCACTTGAACAGACCGTCAACAACCTTGTGACACCTTCCTTCGTCACTTGAACAGACCGTCAACAAC
>JAZRVP010000130.1:0-6600 GCA_045599245.1 Myxococcota bacterium | reverse complement strand
TCTTCTTCTGAGTTGTGTCAGCCCCCAACCAATTGGGAAGAGCGGACAAATTACCATAACACCCTATGTCAGGAGTCCGCGGAATTACGGGCTCCTAACGACTTAAAAAAAGCTTTGATTATTCAGAAACGTCACCGCCGGCAGCCATCTGGCCGATACGGAAGATGACAAATTCAGCGGGTTTCGAGGGGCAGATACCGACTTCGCAGACGAGCTGACCGGCATCGATAACTTCGGGGGGATTGGTTTCTTCGTCGCATTTGACATAGAAAGCCTGTTCCGGGGTCTGGCCGAGGAAAGCGCCAGTACGCCAGATGCGGAGAAGGAAAGCGGTGATGGTACGTTCGACGCGTTTCCAGAGGCGGTTATCGTTGGGTTCGAAGACGACCCATTGTGTACCGTTTTCGATGGACTGTTCGACCATGTTGAAGAGACGACGAACGTTGACATAACGCCAAGAAGGATCGCTGGAGATAGTGCGGGCACCCCAAACGCGGATACCGCGATTGCGGAAGGAGCGAATGCAGTTGATGCCTTTCGGGTTGAGGATATCCTGTTCACCTTTTGTGACGTTGTATTTGAGGCCCAGAGCGCCGCGAACTAGTTCGTTTGCGGGAGCTTTGTGGACGCCGCGTTCTTCGTCAGTACGGGCATAGATACCGGCCATGTAACCCGATGGCGGCTGATAGATGTTACCTTTCTGGGGATCATAAACTTCGATCCACGGGAAGTAGTAGGCGCCATATTTGGAGTCACGGGGTTTAGGAAGTCTGTCGACGCCGCCTTTTTCGATTGTTTCGGGGCTGTCGAGAATTGCGAAACGATATTTCATGTTTTCGCAGTGGCTGAGGAGGGCATCCTGGATAGCGGGATCGGTCTGACCGGGTGCGCAAACGATGGAGATGTCATCAATTTCTTCCAGGAGTTTGAGACCTGAACGGGCACCGGGGCCATTATCTTTACCGATGTAAAGGGCTGCTCTGCTGGCAATTTTTTCGCCATCGGGATCAACGCTGGTTTCAGCGTCCCACTGACCGACATTGACGATATAAGCGCGGCCGCCGCCATTGTTAAAGAAACCATAAACTGCGTGAGCCAGGTACTCACTGTTCTGGAAATCACCGAAGTTCTTTGTGAACTGACTCCAGTTTGTGCAGAGAATCGGCTCATTAACCGGTCCAACCGAGCACTCGCCCAAGAATGCCAGTGTATTCGTGCCTGCTGCCTCAATAGGCTTCGTGCCACGATCAACTTCTTCTACATAAACACCTGGTGACAAATACGTCGACGCCATGAGATCTCCTGATTACTTTTCCGGTGATTAACACTGGGGTTTATTTTATCGAATGAAGGACCATCCTTCATTCAAAATGACTGGCATACAATGCCATTTTCTCAAATTACCTGCGACCTTGACCTGACAATTTCATCGAACGATCAAACGTTCGACGAATCGGGTCACTTCTGCGATCACTGTCAAGATAAGTCCATACACAGAATTGTGCTGCCGGCCTTACTTTTTCTCCCATGCTTCGCCAGAAAGACATCGTTTCTTCGTACCCAAATTTCGTTTCCTCAACAGGTCGAAGCGCGATGATTTCTCGCTGCCGGAAAGAGTATCCTTGTAAAAGTCCTTCGCCAATTTCAGGATGTTCATAAAACACCTTAATCGCCAAGGCAAGTAAGACATGTTCTTCCTGGGGTGTTTTGCCCCACGCTGATACTGTATAGTATAACTTAAGTAACAGCGATGGATCAACTGAATATTCAACAACCTCTCCCGACTCTTCATTCACGCTCATCAGCTTTTGACCGCGTTCGCGAATTATCGGGTCGATACATACCGCACTCAGAAATAATGAAAGCGCCGGAAGTTTCTTGATGTTTTCTTCCGTCGGTATTGCCGTGTACAGCTCAACGTCTTTGTAGCCAGCATTTTTTAAACTGGATTCAAGAAGTTTCTGCAACGTTGTGCTTACGTCTTTGATGACTTCAAACTGTCCCACGTCTTTCTCCCAAGACTCTCGATAGATATCAATTGCTTTCTGCCAGAACTCTATCTTATAGGTAACTCACAACCCTTTATAATGTCAACGATTTTCACCGGAAAATGTCTAAATCTTCCGAATTGCCGCGAAGCTGTTCGCCTCTGTCCGGCATGTGTAAATTATGAGCAAGGGATGTGCCATTTGTTTTCTTTGTTGATGTTTGTTAAATTGTTATTCAGAATCAAAGTGTTACAGTGATTGTGCGATGCCGGTTTTACCTGGGTGGGGTGTATAATCCTCAATATATGCGTTTAGTTCAGGTGGGGTGAAATGTCCTCTTGGTAAAATGGATTCGCTTGCAGAATTTACTATGGGGTGAATTGTCTTCAGAGCGCGTTTTTTATCCTTTCGTTTTCTTCCTTCTCTTCGCTTTCTTTCTGGACTTTTCCTCTTCTAATGTATTCTCCGTACTGGCGTAGCCAGGTCTGGCGGTAATCAGACGGGGAGGTTGGATAGTAAAACTCAGGTGTCCAGTTGTAGGCACTGATCGCTTCAAGTGGTGATATGTAGCCGTTTTCGGAAAGCACTTTAAGGATATATCGTAGCCTTTTGTGCCACCATTTTCCATTTTGTGCGAAACCGAATTTGTAAAATCTTCCACCTTTGGATGGTGAGATCTTGAGTGAGGCCAGATAGGCACCTTCCAGGGGGGTCAGGTCTTCCGGCGTTTTGTCGAAATAGAATTTGGCTGCATTGTGGATACCGTAGACATCAGGTCCGAATTCAATCACATTGAGATAGAGTTCGAATATTCTCGATTTGGTGACAATGGACTCCATTCGCCATGCGATGAATGCTTCTTCAAGTTTTCTGGCGAGGTTTTTGGAGCGGTTGAGGAAGAGGTTTTTGGCAAGCTGCTGGGAAATGGTCGAGCCGCCGTAAACGTATTTTCGTTGATTGAGGTTGAGTCTGAGGGCTCTTTCGATAAAAGCGATTCGAACGGGTCCGTGATCGAAAAAGCGTTTGTCTTCGGTCAGGAACATGGCTGCTTTGACATAGGGGGGAATTTTATCAAGCGGGGTGAAGACTTTTGTTCCCGGGCCGACGGTTATGCTGTCAGTGAAGTACGTGTAGTCCGTTGTGAAGGTATAATGTTCGTCGTTAAGCGTTTCGGGGGAGTGAGGTTCAACGGCCAGGGGAAAGCATCGGTTTTCGAAGCCTGATTCTTTGAGGGTTGATGTGAGGGGATATTTCCATGGGATTTTGCCGGAAATCCTGGGAGACAGCGTGGTTCCTGTAAGCTCAAGTCGTGTGATGGTAGGCAGGAAGCCGCTTGGGATGGCTTTGGGAATGTCACTGCATGGGATGTCGGTTGCCCCCAGTTCAAATTCAATGAGTGGGGCGCTTCTCAGGGCTGAGATGTTGACAAAGCCGTTTATGGAAATGGGGCCGCTTTGAAGCGTCAGATTGGAGATTTTCAGGTCGTCTTTTGCAAAGGTGTAAACGGCGTCAAAATTGGCGGATGCATTGATGTGCTGAACGAGATTGGGGCTGATTTTTTCATGGAAGAAGGCAAATTCTGCGAAAGCGATGTTGCCGGCAAGCTTGAAATCGTCATCAGTCATTGAGGCATTCATGCTAATGGAGATGGTGCCGTCATTTTTGTCAGGAATGGGCAGGTTAATGATGTGCAGGAAATCTTCCGAACTGAGTTTTTGAACGTCAAACGAGAGGTCTGGATAAATGCTGTTGTTGTCGTAGGCGACGACGAATTGAGCGGATGCGTCTCGGACATTGAGTTCGAGCTCGAATTTCTGTGTATCTTTGATAAGTTCAGCGGTGTTGAACGAAATCGCGTTGAGTTCGTATCTGGCGTTTGAGGAAGAGAGTTCGATGCTTCCGTTTTGAATGTCGATGGCGGGAAGGGAACGTATTTTCTTTTGAATTCTGTCAAAGAAGACGCGGACTGTTTCGAGGGTTTCTCTGGAAATGGGATTTTTTCCGGTCTGATTTTTTTTGTCTTCCTGCTTGTGTTTTTGGATGTCGGCTTTTCGGACGGAGTTCATGGGGGCTTGGCCGAGGTAGGCGCCGGCATCCTGCTGCCAGAAACTGAGCAGTGATGAAAAAATAGGATTTTGTTTAAAGATGTCTGAAGTGATGAGTTTTGATAAATTAATTTTAAGAGAGGGTGAATAGAATTTAATGTTTTTTATATTTTTTGAAGACGGAACAAGTGATGAAAAATCGGCGGAAATCTCCTGAATATCGGCGTGAGAAATGGAAGATAGCTGCGGGGAGGAGACCAGAATGCTGTGCGCTTTGAAGTGTGACTGATTTTGTGCGATGTCGATGGAGATATTCTGAACGGAGCATTCGATAAGGTTTTGGTTGTAATAGGCTGCCAGTTCAATTTTTGGAGCGGCTGTCAGTTGGATGCTGGCCGTGTGATTGATGATGCTGGCATTTGCATCGAGCGTCAGTTCGGGCATGTTTCTGACGGCAAAGATGGATTTTTTGAGAGCGACGGACGGCGTGGATGTGGAATGCATGGACAGTTCGCCATTTTTTAGGTTCAGCGTGGATTGACTGCCTTTCCATGTGAGTTTTTGTTCCGGCGTGCCGATAGTGATGTTGTAATTCTGAACGATCAGGGAAGCGGATATGTGCCGGATTTTGGAACGCGTGATGAGAGCATTTGGGTCTTGTGTCTGATGAGTTGACGGCGTTGTGAGGATCGTTTTGAGTTTTTTGGGATTGACGGAACCCGTAACGGAACGGCAGTCGATTGAAATATCCGGAGAATCGGACAATAAAGACAAGAGGCCGTTCTGGAGGCAGACGGATTCTGCATTTAATCGGATGGCGTCAGTTCCCGAAAGTGTAGCGGAACTGAGGCATGCCGGACCCGTGAAGATATTTTCCGGTTCGGCAGAAAAAGTGAGCTGCATGGGGGCTATTTTTTCTTGAATAATTAGGACGGCTTTGGAAATTGCATAGGAACGGATGAAAATAGCAGCAATGGCAATAATAATGATAAAAGCGGCCACGCAGAGCGTGACGATGAGAGGTGTTTTGCTGGCCATGTCGATTGAGAAACGCGCAAATTGGTTAGGATTAGGCTGGATTCAGCCTGTTAGAGCCGGTTAAGACGGTGAAATGGATGCAGGGGAAATAGCTCGAAGCGTGAGCCGTGTATTGATACTGGATTATGGACAAATTTGGTAAAAAAATGGGAAGAAAAAAGGATTTGGCGGACAGTGAGCGATGAATGAGGAGCAGTGGGTATGTTTTATTATATGACGAAGTATGGGTGGCGCCGCAGCGATGAGCTTCCGGGGATGCGATATGTTATGGGCAACGGGGTGTTGGCCTACGGCGGCGAATATACGGCAGATTGTTTTTTGAAGGCATACAGACGCGGCGTGTTTCCGTGGCCAAGCGGCGAAGAAGATGAAGAAGAGCTGGTTCCGTGGTGCTGTCCTGCGCAAAGGTTTGTTCTTGAACCGTCGGCGGTTCATGTGTCGCATTCACTCAAGAAGACGCTGAAGAAGGGGGAATTCAGTGTGTGCGCGGATAGAAATTTTGAGACGGTGCTTGAGCATTGTGCGAGGTATCACGCTGAAAAAGACGGTGTCACGTGGATAACGGATGGGATGCGTGAGTCGTTTATGGAGCTTTACCGCCTGGGGATTGCGCACAGTATAGAATGTTATGATGCGGCAGGGGTGCTTGTTGGGGGATTTTACGGGACGTGTTTTGGGACGGTGTTTGGAGGGGAGTCGATGTTTACCCTTCGGTCGGATGCGACGAAAGTAGCGTTTGTGATGTTTGCGAAGCGTGCGTCGCTGTATGGGATGCGTCTGATTGACTGTCAGTGTTACACGGAGAATATGGCGCGCTACGGCGCGAAAGAAGTTCCGAGGGATGAATTTTTGAGCCGTCTGGAGGCTTGTCGAGATGAGAAGCTCAAGGACGGATTTTGGTCCGGGCAGTGGCCGATCTGGGACCGGAATGAGGACTGAGGCAGCGCGTGAGAGGCGCACAGCTAAAGGTTTTCGCGGCGTATGCAATAGCCGCGAAGGCATGGCGTATGCAATAGCCATGCGGATAAAATCTGGCAAAAAAGAGGAGAAATAGTATTACGAAAAGGTGAAAAGTGTGGATATAATGAAAGATTGTTCGCATTAGGGCGAAAATTTAGTTTGTGAGAGCGGCATGAAAATTCAGTCAGTGAAACGTTTGCGTGTAAATCAACTTCGTGGCGGCCGGGTCTGGCGTCTGGAGATGGTGCGAGGAAAAGCAGTGGAGCCGGAGGTTTCGGATGGCGAGAAGACGCAGACAGCGACTGAACAGATTGCGTTGAATGTGCGAGAGGCAGTGGCAGTTTTGGAAGAACCGGGCGAGTGTTGTGAAGTCACAGCTGACGAAGAAGCGGCACCGGAAGGGGCAGGTGATGTTCCAACCGAGGATGGCGCCGTGACGGAAGTATCAGCCGAAGAAAAGCCAGTCGTCGATGCCGCAGAGGCGGATGGAGTCGGGGGTTCGACCAAGGATGAGTCCGCGACAAAAGAATCTTGTGAAGATAAAACAGATACATCAAAAAAAGATGAAG
>JAZRVP010000129.1:0-6854 GCA_045599245.1 Myxococcota bacterium | reverse complement strand
TCACAATACCGGCTCTCTTGAATCTGCGTCAACGCTGTTCACATCAGCGAAAAAACCACCAATGAATACCTCATAACGTCCTTTAAGGTGTTCACGAAGGAATTCACATAGATCGATCATCTTTTGGTTGAACGCCTTCATGTGCTCTTCAGAATCCCAACCGCGTTCGTAGTAACCGTCGTCATAACATGTTTCGTCGTATTCTTCCATGAGCGGATAACAGGCATCGCAGATAGCATCATCGTTCCAAAAATCAGCCAGATCGGAAGACTGAAGATGTGTTTTCCCCCTATCATCTGGTTCACTTACGAACCATAGACATGGACAAGCTGCCTCAAAATTTATGATAAGTGGTTCCATTAGTACCGGGGATCGTTCACCCCAAAAATTCTGTCCTCATGGACGTTAATCGAAACGGCAATTGCCTTTCCATTCCATTCGCCAGTGTAAACGATTCTTGGCGCAGAATCACCCTTTTTACGATAATTTCTTTGTCGTTCCATTTTTTTTCCTGTTGCTAATATCGCAAGCATCCCATCAATGATGTCGTTCTCATTATCGAATGTCCTCACAAGGTAATCATGATGCCTTTGGAGCATGTGTGTCAGTCCTTCTCTATCAATGACAACAGGCCTTTTTCCAACCATCCGAACGGCTATGACGCTTTCTGGATTTCGCCCAGGATGTGACTTGTGCCATCGTTCAATAAGTGCCTCTTCGTCAGCCGTTAACAGTTTGCCACCTTGCTTTTCTTTGCGTCGTTTTGTGATTTCATCGACAAGTTTGAGAGCATCTGTGCGTGACATATCGCCATGTTGTTCAACGCCATACGGGAAGCCTGGCATGACCATTGACACGCTCATGACGTTTCTAAGTGTTTGCATAGATTGTCTGGAATCATGAATCCATGCGTCAATCCACTCCTCCGCCTTCTCCACCTCCGCCTTCACTCTCGCCCACAGCTTCCCGGCCCTGCTCTGCGGCGCGATGGCATCCTCTGCGGTCGGCTCTGACTTTTCGACGGCGATTTGTGGCAGTGCCTGCGCGATGATTTCGGCGTCCGGCAGGTCTTTCTTTTGGCGGTCGGCGCGACGTGTTTTGGTTCCTATTTTATAACACGAATTTGTGTGTTAAAGTGGGAACTGGACGCGCGATTAGCGCACAGACTTATGGAGGGGTCTATGCTTAAAACAGAAGATTTAAACACATTGAGAGAACTGTTCGGGATTGACGGCAAAATCATTCCCGAAGTGATTCAGAAAGCCATGGAAGGGATGACACCGTATCTTGGTCATGGATATCCGAAACAAGTTGCTGGACAGGTTTTCTGGGGAGAATTGGTTATGGGAATTGCAGAAGCAATAACTCATTTTGGTGACTCTGGCTGGATGCGTAAAGATACGCAAAATAAACCATACCTCATCAATAAGAGCCTAAATAAGGTTATCTTCTTTGCGAGTGGAAACGAAGCAACCGGTACACCAGACAATCCAAAATTAAAACGGATCGGTACGATTACAAAGCAAATGATCGACGTGAATCAGAACAATTTACAGAAATCATTATTTCCAGAACCATTGCTTCAAGAACCGCAAACAATGACAGATATATGGAAGAGCAATGATATGGAAATTTGGACGCTGCTTTATTATCTGGATAAGGATGCCAAAACAGTTCAGTGCGAAATTTCAAAGCCCGTTTCATGTGACTGTTCAAAAGACTATGTATGGGAAACAAGGCACATACTGCCAATTTATGAATTTGCCGAACCTGTAATTCTGACAGACAAGCAGGACAAAGCAGAAATGTCGACAGGTACTATTACTTCAAGTACAACCGAACTGAATGTGCCGAATGTCATAGTATCCAGGAAAGAAAGTCCTGTTTCTGAGAATTTTGAGGAGAGCAACAATAAGTAATTGCTTCGTAACCAGGAGAAGAAGATGAAAGAGTTCAATTCCGAGCGTTTAAAATTGGCCATGCAGGCACGTGGAATTACGAAACGTGCTTTATCGGCCGAGCTGGATTGCAGCGAGCGCTTAATAGGCTATCATCTCGAAGGGCAAAAAAATCCAGAGGCTTATGTCAGCGTGTATTCATCGGTATTCTCCTACCCTGAATCATTTTTTTACGGTGATGATGTCGAACTTATTGATGAAAAAACTGTCAATTTTCGAGCCTTATCGAGAATGACAAAGCGGGAAAGAGACAGACGAATTGTTTCTGGTTCTTTGCTGATTTGTTCTTTTGATACATGGCTGCATGCACACTACAACCTTCCGGAACCGACCTTGCCGCAAATCGATGAGTTGGTATTTCCTCCTCTGTTTCAGGATACATCTATTCCCGAAAACGAACGATTAAAGCAGGGCCGTGCCTATGCTAGAACGGTAGCGGATTTATCACGTGGTGTTTGGGAGCTGGCTGACAAACCAATCCCAAATCTGCTCCAGCTTATGGAGTATCACGGAATTCGAATCTACTCGTTACCGCAATCGATGGAATGCTCTGAAGCTTATTCTTTCTGGTACAACGAAAAGCCGTATGTTTTTGTTGATCGAAATAAAAGCTCTGAAAGAATTCGCTTTGATTTGGCACATGAACTCGGTCATCTCATTATGCATCAAGACTGTGACGCCACAGATAGAACAAATCGAAATCAAATTGAAGACCAGGCGAACACTTTTGCTGCGTGTTTGCTCATGCCAGAGCCGGCATTTAGCTATTCCTTTAACGAAAAAACGGCCTATGCCGACGTGCTGGCAGGAAAGAAGCACTGGAATGTTTCGTTTCTTGCATGCATCCACCGAATGCACGAGCTAAACATGATTTCAGATTGGATGTACTCGAAATACAACATAATGGCATCTGAAAACGGTCGAAAAATCGAACCTGATGCCACTTTTAACAAGGAACGCTCTCAAATCTTCCCCAAAATTATAGAGTTGCTTCACGACGAGGGCAAAACCCTCACTGATGTTGCGATAGAGAATGATATGGATGCTTTCGAACTTCGTGAGTATCTGTTTGGCTTCGACACCAATAACATGTATCCACATTTACAACTTGTTTAAACAAAAATGCCCGGCCTTTCGGTCGGGCTTCTGTATCAATAAATCGGTACGAAATTCAATCGTGGGAAGTAGAATGGTTTTCCTTCATCTTTCCTTTTTTCAAGATAGTGGAGCACCCTTCTCTTCACCAACGCGACATAACGTTCCCAATCTTCATCATCCTTTGCTTTGAAATATGGTGATGGAGCCTTATCACCTGGTATATCCGGCCATACACTCAAAATCCATTCTTCGAGTTCATCATCCTTTGGATGGTGCAATGCTTTTACATCGTAGGGCATAGACATAATATCACCTCAAATTTAATAAGAAATTGTTAAGAAAATCGCCAAAACGATTTTCTAAAATCTTATTAATCTTTTCATTGCCATTGTCAAGCAATTGAATTAGGGACGCTACCGCTTCATGATGAAATTTCCCATATTCCTCAAATTTATGGCCATACTCGAAATGCTTATCCTGTGCGAATGAACACACGATTTCATTCAATGCCATGAACTGCATTCGTTCTGTTTCGTTGAGCTGATATTCCTCTTTCCCGTTGAACACATCGTTAAGCACCTCTTCATTAAATTTCTTCTTGAATTCATTGGCACTATCCACCGTCCACTCAGCTTCAACACCATACGCTTTGCGCAATTTTGCCCAATCAGAAGATGCAGCTTGAACGAATGGGTCTGTTTTGAGCAGTTTTTTCATTTGATGCTCATAGAACTCATCCAGAATATCACTTTCATCTTCGCTTAAACTGTCTGTATCAATACCAAGTTCCTCTGCTATTTTCTCACGTAAATCCAAATATGCATACGGACACATCTTGTAATGCATCGCATGAGTGATTTCATGCGCTGCAACATGAGGTTTTGCGTTGAACATCAATCGAACAATACCAGTTTCACCTTCTGGTTCGAACTCTCCAGTTCCTTTTGTTTTCAATCTGCCTTTTGAAGAAGCAAACACAATAGGCAAATCCTCTCCATATTTCTTGAAGTATTTCTCCTTGTACTCAAACGCTTTGTTCGCAAGTTCACGTGACGGCAATATTTCACAATTCTTCAGAATTCCCTCGTAAAATGCGAGCTTCCTTTCTTTAGATGGGTCTGCTTTTTTACCATGCATTTTTGCATCCTCCACAATTTGTCTCAGACTTCTAATGTTGTTTTCAAAATTCAATCGTTCCACATCCTGATCAACATCCATCGTGTTCAAATCATCAGGTTTTGACATGCGAAATACTGGCGATTTCTCTATTAATCCGGTTATTGCATGATTAAATTTCTTCCATGCCTTCTCCACCTCCGCCTTCACTCTCACCCAGAGCTTCCCGGCCCTGCTCTGCGGCGCGACGGCGTCTTCTGCGTTCGGCTCAGACTTTTCGACGGCGATTTGTGGCAGCGCCTGCACGATGATTTCGGCGTCCGGCAGGTCTTTCTTTTGGCGTTCGGCGCGACGTGTTTTGGCTTCATCGATGGCTGTTTGCAGTTGTTCGACGGCGTTTTCGTCCGGCTTTGGCACCGTGTCATCGATGCGTGCGGCGCGTTCCTGGAGTTTGACGGCTTCGAGCTCCTGTTCCTTGATGTCGATGCCGATTTCTTCGAGGCGTTCGGCTACGATGGCGGCGCGCGGAAGTGTCATCGGGGCGCCTTCTTTTTCGAGGCGCCGGTTGATGTCTTCAAGCTGATCCATCTTCGTCTTGACCTGATCGATGGCCTCAAGCTGCCTGTGTGCATCGACCTCAATGTCGCTCTCGATTTGTGCGCGTTTCTCGGCCTGCTCCGCGCGCCTTTTGACGGACTGCGTATCATTGGCGGCCTTGTCGGCTTCGCGCGCCGTGAGCGTCGGTTTTGGCGCATCCTTTGGCAATTCCGGCGCCGACGCATCGAGTGCCTTCACCTCTTCGCGCGTCAGACCGAGTTCGGCGAGTTCGGCGTCATCGAGTTCGATGTTGGAATAATCCCATTGGTCTTTGTCGCCCCAGTCGATAACGGGAACCGTCACGCTTCGGCAGTTCGGATGGATTGGCGGGAAATTGACACCGGTTTTGGCCTCCGAAACGAGAAACTCTTTGCCGTTCAGGCCGTGACACACGGAACATGTCCGGTTGTCGATGGCCGAAACGAATTTGTATTTCTTGATGCCGCTTGACTTGTATTCCGCCAAGGCCGCCTGGTTCGACAGATGATTGAACTCGGTCCGAACGACGCGAAGGGCATTGGAATGGCTGACGTTCATGCGAACCATCAAATCCGTGGCCATATCCATGGCGCCCTTGTTGTTTGCAAATCCCTGTTCGATGACTTCGCGCGCCTCTTTGATGAGCTTTTCTTTGTCGGCCCAAATCCGATCCGAAAAGTCGCTGTGCTGCCAGTTCTCTTTTGCCGCGCGTTTGACCTGTTCCGGACTGCCGACGCCGAGTTTCACATCGACATTGCCGAGCTTTTTCAGGTCGTCGGCATTCATCTTCAGGCTCGTGTCGATGACCTTGTTCAAATGCGAGTCCATCGACATCTGCTGTTTGCCGCCAATCTGTGCAATTTCAGCCGCGACGTTTGTTTCAAGAGCCTCTTTCCGCGTCAGTTCGCGAACTTTCGACAGGTTTTCCCATTCCATGTCATACCGTTTGAGCGCCTTGTTATTCGGGTCTTTCTTAATCATTTCCTGAATAATCCTGCGCTTTCGTTCGAGTTCGGCTTTGAAGTCTTTCAGTTCGCCGCGAGACAGCTTTTGGCGAACCTCTTCTTCACTCATGCCAGCGGCATTGCCGAAATCTCGATAAAACTTGTCGATTTCTCGCTGAACATTCTCGCGCGCCGTCTTGTACGCGCGATCCTGTTCGCGTTTGACCATATCGGCATCGCGGTCTGTTGCCCGAATGCGCGACTGCGCCCTGTCGGACCAGTATTTTTCCTGCTTTTTGCGGCGCGCCGCATCGAGCGCGTCCCTGTCATGCGAAGACCTGCGCGCCATGGCTTATGCCTCCGGATTTGCATCAGGCTGAGCCGTGGGCGTTGCGGGCGCGGCGTTTGAGCGGCTCGCTTCCTGAGGGGGCGCGGCGTATGGCTCTGCCATAGCCGCGTTGGGGGACACTTCCCCCGCCTCATCATCCAAATCAGACCCGAATTCATCCTCATCGAGTGCCTCAAGCTCATCCTCGACATTCGACACCCACGGATGATTGGCCAGAAGCGTCTTTCGAGACAGAATATCCTTGCTTTGAATGACCTCGGCAATCGTCTCGGCCTCGTTCACACTCACATCGGTGTTGAAAACGAAATCGACGTCGATCCCCTCGAAATTCCCAAGCCGCCGAGACGCCGCATCCACATTCACGAAGTACAACAGCGACTCCAGCGACGATGCAAACTCATTCGCCATGGCCATGCAGTTCATGTCGAGATCGCTGTATCGCAGGCGAATGGCCACGCCTGATGTGTTCCCCTGCGCCGCATCCTGGGCATCGACGCCGCAGGCCGCGTCGTAAATATCTTTGCGAAGTCTCGACAAATGCGCCTCGCTGGCCGCCGTATCGAGCTGAACCTGCTTGATCTCGATGTCGCCGCCCTCGCCGACAAACGCCACGCCGAGCGTGTGCAGATTGTGAATGAACTTCGACGTCCCGCGCTTGTCACTGTCTTCGGCGTTGTAATTCTCCGTCACGCCCTCGTATCCGCGAACGACCTTGAGCGAATTCGGCGCGTCCTTGATGGCATTCGACATGTCCGAAACGATGTCGTCATAATCATCGATGGCCGTCTTGATGTACTTGAGAAGCGGAATTTC
>JAZRVP010000128.1:0-12584 GCA_045599245.1 Myxococcota bacterium | reverse complement strand
CTCCAACTCGTTCATTTCATTTGCTCACTGGGCTCTGCGATGCCAGCCGTCCACCGGACGCCTGCCTTCTCGGCCCCCCGGCTCTCATCAATTTCTGCCTAAAAATTGCGAAATACGCCATATTCAATAGATATATGAATTTCCCCCTGCCTGAATAGTAACCAAAAAATTACTTTTGCGAAAAAAAGCTTTGACAGGTTCATTCATCACGCGTATAAGCCGCCCTCGTTGAAACGCTCAATTGAGTGTTGAAGCTAATCCGAGATCGTTTAATGGTAGGACGACGGGTACTGACCCCGTTAATCTAGGTTCGAATCCTGGTCTCGGAATTTCAGTCACCGACGGCTGACTGCTTCTTTTCAACAGTCCTGCTCCGAGATCGTTTAATGGTAGGACGACGGGTTCTGACCCCGTTAATCTAGGTTCGAATCCTGGTCTCGGAATTTTGGCGGGTTCGTCTAGCGGTTAGGACGCTGGCCTCTCACGTCGGTAACACGGGTCCGAATCCCGTACCCGCTGCTTCAAATCGACCTTAATTTAAGGTCGATTTTTTTTTGCCTTTTTTTTGTTAAAAGTTTCCCAAGTCCTTCCTGCTTCCAACAAGCCGATGCTTAAACAACCACCCCATTAAACACAAGGATGTCGTATGATTCATTCCGATGTTCAGGCACTTCGATGGAATCAACAAACTCAACAACTTGAGCTTCTCGACCAGCTTGCACTTCCCGATGTCGAAACTTTCGTTCCAACCCGCAACGTTCAGGAAATCGCCAATGCCATCACCGACATGCTCGTGCGAGGCGCACCTGCAATCGGCATTACCGCTGCTTACGGCATTTATTATTCTGCTCGTGATAACTGGTCTTCGCCCAATCGATACGATGCCATTCTGGCCGATAAAAAAATCCTCGCAGCCACAAGACCGACTGCCGTAAACCTCTTCTGGGCTCTCGAACGCATGATGAATACCGTTTCGGCCCACATTTCCGACCAAACCCCAGAGGCCATTCTCGCCGAAGCTCAAGCCATCTGGAATGAAGACATCGCCATGAATCAGGCCATGGCCGAACACGGTGCCAATGAAATCGGTGACATCAAAAATATTCTGACCCACTGCAATGCCGGCGCACTCGCTACCGGCGGCCTCGGAACGGCTCTCGGTGTCATTCGCGCACTCGATGCCCATCAACGTGCGGCCGGAAAACATCTCCATGTCTGGGTCGATGAAACGCGTCCCTATCTCCAGGGCGCCAGACTCACAAGCTGGGAACTTATGAAAGATCACATCGACTGCACCCTCATCACTGACAACATGTCCGCACATCTCATGAAACAGGGCCTCATCGATGCCATCGTCGTCGGCGCCGACCGCATTGCGGCAAACTATGATGTCGCAAACAAAATCGGAACATACGCTCTCTCCGTTCTGGCCGCTTTCCATCACATTCCGTTTTATGTTGCAGCCCCCGATTCGACTTTCGATCCTAACATTAAAACCGGAAATGATATCGTCATCGAAGAACGTTCTAATAAAGAAGTCGTTTACGTCAAAGGCAAACGCATTGCCCCTGAAGGCGTTAAAACTCGCCATCCCGCATTCGACGTTACACCGCACGAACTCATCACGGGAATCATCACACCAAACGGCATCATTCGACCGTAATATATGAACCGTATCCGCATTTTTCTCTTCATTTCAGCTCTGGTTTTGACGATTTCATGTCAGCATGAAGCCCCTACTCCGGAGCCCTATTCCTCCCAGACAGCAGCTCCGGTTCAGGCTCAAATGCCAAAATTAGCTGCAGATCGGCTTTCCGCGATTCCCTCGTCCATTGACATCATTGAAAACAATTTCAATGCCATTCAAAAAACAAAAAATCCCAATCGCGAAGCCGTTGACGCCATCCAGATTCAAATCAATGAAGTTCAATCTCAATTGACGACGCTTCAAAACGAACTGCAGCAATATCAAACGAGAATCGATGTCATTCAAAATGCTCTGCAAGAGATAAATGCCCCTGTTCCTCCCACTATCGAAGACGTTGCACCGAAACCGCCACTGGAAAACCTCGAGCTCGTCGATACCTCGGCCTGGCCTCAGCCGCTTTCTGATGAACAACGGCAGCTCATGTCTCAAATTCGTTGGGATGAAAAACCGGAAGTTCTCTATGCCGTTGATGATATCAATATTGGACAGCATTACCTCGTCAGTGATGAAAAACATCCGGAACTTTTCAAAGAAAGCATTACCGATCTCAAAGGAACTTATATCGGCGTCGGCACAGACCAGGGATATTTATATATTGGATGGCAAAAACCCGAATATGCCATTCTCATCGACTACGATCCGATGGTCGTCGAACTGCATCAATTTATCCTGGCCTTCATGGAAATATGTGATACCAGCCGATGTCTGTATCGCTATTTTTCTGATGAAGAAAAAGGTCTGTCATGGCTCAAAAGTGAAGCAGGAACAGCCGCAGGGTTCAACACGGAACACATGCTTCACCGATACACACGCCTTCGCAAAAGCGTCCTGAAATCCCTTTCAAGACTCAAAGAATCGTCCGAAACGACGATGATGAATGATCGCGAAACGTATGAATATATACGAAATCTTTCAACAGGAGGCAGACTCGTCACTTCGAGAACGAATCTTCTCGGCGCCAAAAGCATGAAATCCATCGCCGACAGTTTGAACAAACTCAATGCAAAAGTTACCGTACTCTATCTGTCAAATGCTGAACAATATTGGGATTATCCGCCTGAATTTAAAGAAAATATGTTATCTCTTCCCTACGATGACAAAGCCATTGTCATGAGAACATTTGCCTCATATCCCCAAAATGGGGACTATCGTTACAGCATCCAGCCCGCAAATATATTTAAATCCTGGATGGAACGGAAACGATGCAAAACCGTCAAACAAATGCTCCGCAAAATCCCACATATTCATGAAGGCGAATTCCCATTTGTCGTTGACGACATCATGCCGCCCAGGAATGGGAAATAACATATTATTTATTTTTTACATATATTATTGCACCGCCTATTGCTTCGCAATACGTCGGTGCGCGGCGGCTATTTCGCTACCGCTCAATACACCGCCGCTATTTTTTTGTTATATGACATAATGCCATGATTAAAAAAAATGGGTTATATGACTGAATGCAGACAAGCCGCCTGCCAATAACACACTATTTCGTATGCGCCCAATCAAGATAGCAGCTCTGTTGTGTCTCATTTTTTTCGGCTGTTCCGCCAAAGAACCTCAGCCAACACAAGTAACCTCTGCGCTTTCAACGACACCAAATGTCCTCAGCATTCAGGATACAGCTGAACATGCGCCTGAAATTACTGTATCAGAGCCTGTCCCCGTCGATTACAAGGCCATCGCAAATCAAATCGGTCCCCAAATAGCCTCCGCCGGGATTGCCAATCTGATCTGGCAGGAAACCATCACACAGCCCTCAGAGGCTCATATTCTCTACCTCATGCGAGCTGCTCGATATCGAGAAGCCGCCGATTACGCCTCTCGCGGACCTCAAAAAGACAACATCCGTTTTGTTCAAACCAAAGCTCGCATTCTGGCCGGCCTGTGTTCTGACTCTGCCCCTTGTTTCGAAGCATTTAACACCCTTAAAACAAACGATTCCGACCTGAAACCTATCTTCCATTTCTGGCAGGCCAGAGCACTCACAGAAGATTTGCAGTTTGAAAAGGCATTAAACGCCATCGCCGCCTACCTCACGACTTATAACAATATCCCCAAAACACGCGATCTCATTCTGGCATTTGATAAAACAGCTCAAAAAACAGGCTTCTATACCAAAACCGACAAATCATCCGTCCTGACTCAATTCAAATCACTGATCTCCAAAGTGACAAACAGTGCCAATCAGTTCGAAGCCGCCAGTCTTATTCATATTCAAATGGTCATAGAACAGGCCCTGGGAAATGAAAAAACGGCTGACGGCAAAAAAACTCAGCTCGTGCTTCATTATCCGGCCACACAGATGTCACTCTGGCCGGAACTCGCAGGCTCCTGCGAAGATATGGCCAACCGTTATTCCCCAAATGAACGAATGAGCAGAATCAGTCGCCTAATCTCTCATTTCGATTACGACAACGCTCGAAAAGAACTCAAATCAATTGTTGATGACACAGCAATGAGTTCAAAAATTCGAGACACGGCAGAATGGGAACTGGCCAAAGTCTCAATGACAAATTCAGAAGACCCGGGACTGAGTGAAAAAATCTATCGCAAATGGGCCAAAAAAGGCGGTGCAAACAAAGAAGAAGCTGTTTTCGGAATTTCGAGAGCACTTTCACGACAGCTCCGATATCGAGACGCCATCAAGGCACTTCAAAACTACGACAAATTATATCCCAAAGGCAAATATGCCTCTCGTTCGCTTTATCTGCGCGGATGGTATCTGTTCGATTTGAGAGAAGACAAACAGGCCAGACCTCTCTTATTGGCTTATGCCGAAAAAACAAACGACACATCCGTTTGGGGATTTTATGCACAGAGTTTCCTTCGCGAAGGAATGTGGTCAGAAGCAATCGAAGCTTTTGAACATCTCAAAAACAATAAAAATCCCATTGTTCGTGGAAAAGCCCTTTACTGGCAGGCTGTCGCCGATCACCATCTCGGAAAAGATGAATCGGCACAAAAAAGACTCACAGCCATCCATTCCGAATTTCCGCTCACCTGGTATGACATGCTCTCGTATCAGAGAGAAGAGGACTGGTTTGGACGAAACGCAGATGAGGCATATCGCGAACTGTTTCGATGGAAAAGCGATCCGACAACCGACGTCGTCTTTCATGCCTGGGGTTATGGAACAAAATTAAAAAAAGAGCCGGCAAGCAGTATCTGGACTCGCGTTAAAACATTGAGTTCATACGATGCAATTGAAGAAGCCCGAAGCCTTTATACATCGAATGAATCGTCTCTTCTCAAGGTTTTATCTGGAGATGAGCAGGGGGAATTTCGTCGATATGCCACCCATCTCGTTGAATCGTATTACGAAGCCTGGTCCTCGAGTTCGGGCTCCATCCGGGCATTGAGTCAAATCATGCCGTCGAGAGCCAATATTCGACACAAAATGGCCTATCCGCAGCCCTTTGCGCCACTCGTCGAATCATTGGCCAAAGAGTACGGACTGCCTCACTATTTCATTTATGGAATCATGCTTCAGGAATCGAGATTCCGCCCCTGGCAGGTTTCTTCAGCGGATGCAATAGGTGCCCTTCAGATGATTCCGAGAACGGCACGTCCGATAGCCAAAGCCCTCGGCGTCGAATTCCATCCGGATACATTCTTTGATCCGAGAGTTGGTTTCCCATATTCGGCATATTACATGAAAATGCACTATGAACGATGGGGACACAACCTTGCGTTTACAGCCGGCAGCTATAATGGCGGCCCTCATCGGATTGGCCCCTGGGCCCTTCGTGACAAAGGCAAAACCCTCGACGTTATTGTGGATGAATTTTCTTTCGATGAATCGAGGCATTATGCACGGAAAGTCTCGGAGCATACGCTTCGATTTGCGTATTTATACGCACACAATGAAAACGAATGGCTCTCGATCGTGCATCAGCTGTTTCCAAGGGTTGTTCCGGAAATCGAAGCAGTCGATGACTGGGGCTTGTGATACTCAAACCAACGCGCGAGAGCGGTGTCAATTTCGTTTGCAACGCGTTGATAAACCTCAGGTTCTTTGCCCATGGGATCTTCGAGTTCATTCTGTGCAGGATCCAGCCATTGACCGAGCATGACGATCTTCGGTTCAGCCTGAGGACAAAGTCTCAAAACTTCGTTGCGGTGGATACTTTCCATGACGAAGATGACATCAGACGCCTGAATGAGCAAAAGAGACAGCGGTTTTGACAGATGAGATGAAAGATCGAGCCCATTGGCAATGGCGGCAGTCTGCATATCACAGGCCGCTTTTCGACCATCGATTCGCAGTGTTCCTGCCGACGTAACCTGAACATCGAGCTCGCCTGCAAGCTGTCGAAAACGAGCCTCTCCATAAGGAGAACGGCACATGTTTCCGCTGCAAATAAACAGAACTCTCTTTGGAAATTCTGCGGGAACATTCCCTTTATTCATTTCAGTCTTTGTTTTTGTTTCATCCAGATGATGAACAACGCGAGGAATATCTTCAGGCTTAACCGAAGACTGAAATCCAAACAGACGTTCTCGAAGTCGAGCAATCAGAGTCATAACAAAATCTCAATCAGCTTTTACAGGCCGACGTATTCAAAACCAACCACTTTGTCAGGTGATGTTCTGAGAATATTTCGGGCATCAAACAAACAGGCAGAAGCCATGACGGATTTTACCGCCTGCCAGTCGATATTTTTATAAAAAGCCCATTCGGTTGCAATGATAACCGCATCGGCGCCTTTTGCTGCATCGACGTGTTCATCGAAGAAAACGAAACCTTCGTCTTTGTAAATGCATCTGGCCTGTTCGAGTCCTTTTGGATCATGGACGTGAACGATGGCGCCACGGCGAACGAGTTCTCTTGCGATGTCAACAGCAGGACTGTTTCGAACATCGTCTGTATTGGGCTTAAACGTGAGTCCGTAAATCGCGATAGTTCGACCGGCGAGGACGTGAAGGCGATCGAGAACTTTCTGAATGAGGCGCATTTTCTGGTGTTCATTGACATCCCAGGCGGCCTGAACAATCGGCATCGGATAATCGTAATCTTTGGCCATGCTTAAAAGAGCCAGAGAATCTTTTGGGAAACAGCTCCCGCCCCACCCCAAACCGGACTGCAGAAAATAGGGGGCAATGCGTTTATCCATTCCCATGCCGCGACTGACATCCGCCATATTGCCGCCGAGTTTTTCGCAAAGACCGGCTATTTCATTGGCATAACTGATCTTCAATGCCAAAAAGACATTAGAGGCGTACTTGATCATTTCAGCAGAAACCTGATCCGTGCGAATGCACTGAGTATTGGGTCTCGGCTTTGGCATATCGATGAATGAAGGCGGTTCAAAACTCTGTTCAAGCATGGGTTTGAAGAGTTCCAAAAGCATTTCAAAAGCCTTGTCATCCCTGGTTCCGATGACAAAACGATCCGGATAAAAGGTATCCATCAATGCACAGCCTTCGCGAAGGAATTCCGGATTGGAAGCGAAGTGAAGGAATTTTTCATTTCCGCCTCGTTCGACAATTTTCTGACGAATTCTGCGTTCGAGCATCCCATTGACACCGACGGGAACCGTTGATTTGACGACGATAGTCACATCGTGATCCGGCAAAAGCGTTGAAGCGATATCATCAGCCGCACTCATCACATAAGCGAGATTGGCTTCACCACTTGGGAGAGAAGGCGTCCCGACGGCGATAAAGACGACATCCGCCGACTGAATGCAATCGGACAGTTTCGTCGTAAACGTCAGATCCATAGGCTGCAGCAATAATTCATCGAGTCCGGCTTCAGAAATCGGTGCCTTGTGTGCCCTGAGCATTTCGACTTTTTTAGGATCGACGTCAACTCCAACGACTGAATGTCCGACATAAGCCAGTGCGGCCGCCGTATTCATTCCCACATAACCCGTTCCAATATTTGTAACCTTCATGGTACTTCTTCCTCCAAATTTGCAATCAAATGCGAATCGTCGTGCGGGCATATATTGCAGACCTACAATCAGTGCAAGCCTTTTACGGAATGCGTTCAAACGCGAGAAGCTCTCTTTTGGCCTCTTCCCCATAGGCATAAAGCCACGGATTACCGGAAGCAGAAACGACTCTGTGACAGGGAATGACAATCGGAAATGGATTATTGTTCATGCATTGCCCGACAGCTCTGGCTGCACGCGGATTACCGCTCATTTGAGCCAGTTGACCGTAAGTCACGGTTTGACCGGCTCCGACTTGTGACAGGCACATTAAAACCTTTTGACAAAAAGGACTTTTGGGCAAATTGAGACTGAGTTCAGTCCATGACCGTGTCACTCGATGATGAAAATAATCTTCGAACCAGTCCAGACACATGACGACGAAATCAGGATCTCTCCCTGTCAAACATCTGCAATCCGGGGGGAGTTCAAGCCCAAGCCCGATTCGATCGATTCCCTCATTTTTCCATTCAATAAAACCGAAAGGAATCGAATAGAAAGGCGTTTGAAAACCGATTTTCATACAGTCATTTCCCCAGGGAATCGACTGGATCGAGATCGAGATCAAAAAAACCGCACGGAGCCTGCATTGACGTCATCCCGTCGCCGCACCGGAGTCGAATTCGGACAAGAGGTTTTGAGGCGTATTTGCAATAGAACCAAATCTTTTCCAAATCGAAGCGAACCGTAAGAGGCTGAAAAAAGCGATTCATTTTTCCGCCCACGATCTCGGCAACGATGCGAAATCTCATTTCTATAAAATGTTTATTTTTTCGAATCCAGCATTCCGGGGCATCGAGCCAAATCGCGTGATCCGGCACGCGTTCAAGCAAAGCATCTCGCTGAAGAGAACTCTCCAGTGCAATATTCAGGGCCAAATTACGGCAAGATCCGCACGCGAAAGGAACGTCAGGGCAGCCGGCAATATCCATGACGAGTCGTCCTGCGCCGCTCATATTGACGTGCAAATGTGCGGCTTCGTGCGCCAAAACGGCCATTCCCCATCCCGACACGACATAACCGTGCCCCGGTAACTCGCATTTTGTCTGAGCCTGAACGGCCTCTTCAAAAGCCAATGCCACTTCCTGGACGCGAAGCAGAGCCCGATGATCTGATGAATTAAAGAGATTTCCGGAAAACACGTATTCAGGCAGCTGCAACGAAACCTGATGATTATCCTTATGGATTGAAATGCTTTGTCGAATCGATGTTTCGTAATGTTTTTGAGAGCTGATCCCGGATCCATGAAACAGAGTTTCATCGACTGCATCGATATCCATCTGAATTTGAAGCAAGGATTTGGCCTTCAAAGACTGAAATCCCTGAACGATATCATCGATAATATATGATGGCTTGAACTTGAGATCGGCTAGACATTCAGGGACGAGGCAATGTCCGACGCAAGCGAAATCGTCTTTTTTTCCGGGAGGCGGACAATCGTCATCGGGTTTAATTGCGATGAGGGAATCGTTTTGAAACCGATTGAGTTCACATTCGAGAGGGTGTGTTGACTGTCCCCAGACAGCGGCCAGTCTTGCGGCCTGGACGCAATTTTCGGTCATCGAGAGGATGGAATTGCGATCGGGAATGACGTCAGAATTTTTGTCAAAAAGGCGGTAATGAGCGCAGCCGGAATTGACGACGACAAAGAGTTCTGCGTCCTGAAAAGCGGACAGTTCAGAAGAAGGGAGATAATGGATAAAGCAATCGGTTCTTCTTTGAAAACGTCTAAAGAAGAGAGCGGCATCGGTTGCGCCGGTCTGGAGGGCATGATGAATGATTTCCTGACCGAGGGCAACGTCCATGTCAAGACTCCGGGAAGTTGCGAACGAGTAATTGCGCAAGAAGAACGAAAAAAATGCGCGAGGCGGGAGTCGAACCCGCGGCCTTTGGCTTCGGAGGCCAACGCTCTATCCAACTGAGCTACCCGCGCAAGGACGTAATTACTAAAAAAGGCCCATAATGAATGGACCTTTAAAAGAAAGAAGAGCGAGAGACGGGGCTCGAACCCGCGACGTCAACCTTGGCAAGGTTGCACTCTACCACTGAGTTACTCTCGCAAAAGAGTAAGCGAGAGACGGGGCTCGAACCCGCGACGTCAACCTTGGCAAGGTTGCACTCTACCACTGAGTTACTCTCGCAAAAGAGAAGCGAGAGACGGGGCTCGAACCCGCGACGTCAACCTTGGCAAGGTTGCACTCTACCGCTGAGTTACTCTCGCATCACAATATGCCAAATTGTTAAAGTCCGGAGAGCGAGAGACGGGGCTCGAACCCGCGACGTCAACCTTGGCAAGGTTGCACTCTACCACTGAGTTACTCTCGCACATCCTCCAACAGGCTCGCGATTTCCGCTTTTTTCAACCCGTCGGCGAGGTGCGCTTTTACGCGTTTGCCCCCCTCATGTCAAATACTTTTTTCAAAAATCTTTTCATCCGTGTCACTACTCACCGGGGCTCTGCCACGAACCCCGCTGGGGCTTTGCCCTTTCCTCAGTTCGCAATATGAAATGCGCTTCGCCGAGCCAGCCCAATGCTGTTCATGCACACCAGGCCGCACCAATCCCCAAAAAAAAGTTAATCCGCCGTATGCATCGCATAGGCGGATTAGCCGTGCGTATCGAAGATAGCACGGCAAAAAAAAGCCTCACATCCGGCTTCAGGACATGAGGCTATTTTTTATTGAGCAGCATTGTTTTTCTTTTCCTGCATCATTTTCTTGAACTCTTCTTCGGATATGCCTTTTCGCACGCCGCCTGGCTCTGCAGACGGATCAGAACCGGCATCGGGAGCGGCCATATCCGGCGGCATCACGCCGTCAGCTTCTGCCCCGACCCCATCGAACAGAACATTTTCATTATTCTGCACAGCCTTTCGTCGATACGGTGTTCCATCGGGATATTCGGGATAATTGTCGGCATTGAGAATCAATTTTCCGGCTTTTACATCGGCAATTTCCTGACCGTAAACCGACTCATATTTAGCGATCCAGCCTGGATCATCCATATACATGCGGAAAGGCGGTTCGAACTCATCGAGCGGCTCGGGCTTGCCCCAGAACTTATCGGCATCTTCCAGTACGCGCTGACGAACCATCGGATTCTGATATTTCCAGTTAAAACGGCTCTCGCTCCTGCTCCAATAGACCTGGATATAGACGGCAGTTTCCGCAGTCGGATGAACGACATTGATATCGGCATCGGGAACGATGGAACCATCGCCATACTCCGACTTAATTTCGGGATAAACTTCAAAAGAGTTGACGCGGGCGAAACGTTCCATTTTCTGATACGGGAAATATTTTTCGAGGAAATACTTGATCTCCGTCGCCATCATATTTGGAACATAGAAACTGCACTGTTCTGTATCGCAACCGATTTCGACAGCGCCGATGGGAACGACGGCACCGAAATATTTTTTATCCGAAATTTTATAAACGCCATCCACGCCAAAAACAGGTTCCTTTACGGCCGGCTTTTCAAACGCAGGCGGCTGACTCGGTTCGATGTCATCCACGGGAACATTATCAATTGTCTGACGGCTGCAACCAAAAAAGCATGCACATAAAGCAAGGCCGCCTAGCAACATAAAACGCTTTGACATATCAGACCTCAAAACGGAGAAAGCAATTACAAATACTTCAACTATAGCCGAAAAAAACAGATTCTAACCGCAGACAGCAGAAGCATGAATTAAGACTGAAATACTGAAAGCCTTGCTGCCGCAAACAAAAAACGGCCGACCGAAAAAAAAGTCCGGTCGGCCGAAAAGCCAAAATTAATCTACAGCAACGAGACGAATTGTTCGAGCGATAGGCCCTTTTTCGTTGCGGCCTTCAGTGAAGCTGACGGCTGCATTGTGGCGGAGGCGATCGAAGGTGGTGTCGACGAGATCGGCATAGCAGAAGAAGATATCAGCCTCATCACCTTCGGGTGCGATGAACCCCCAGCCTGACTGATTGAGAAGGACGATATGGCCGTAACGAACGGCTTCAGAAGTCACGACAGGAGCTTCAGGATTTTCGCCCATCATTTCGCCGGTTTCCTGACCATCCTCATCTTCATCCCAGTACTGTTCGTCATCGGCTTCAGGGGAACGTGCGACGAACAGGCTGACGGGGGCACCCGGATCGTATTTGCCGGACTCGATCACATCCGACATCATCACGGGATAAGTGGCATCCGCCATCAAACGTTTGGAGACATGGGTTTCGTGACGCAGGCCGCGATCATTGATGAAATCGAATTCCCAGCCAAGAACCATGGCTCTCGTGCCGGTCGCCTGAATTTTCTGAACCAGAGGCGCGTAATCGCTGTCGCCGGCAACCAGAACACACACATCGTAGTGACGAAGATGCGTCATTTCATAGGCTTCAAGGGCAAGTGCGACGTCAACGCTCTTTTCATTGCCTTCTGTCATCGGCCAGAAATGCGTCGTTACGCCGTTGTACATCAGAACATCTTCAAAAATTCTTTCACCACGGATCCAGCCTTTCTGTTCCACAATCGGCGTCGTATAACGGCCACGGAAATAGTGCGCATCGACGATGCGGCAGAATTCAGCCGTTGTATGCTCACGGCGTGCGACTTCCTCCCGGACAAAATCATGAAGTCCGGAGATACTCAGACGCATGTGATGACGATGGTGGAAAACATAAAAGTTGCTCACGTGATAGAGATAGTTTCCATCGTAAAAAATACCAATTTTAATGACATTTTCGGGCATGTGACTCATTCCATTCAAAATTGCACAAAAACAAGCAGCCGACAACCGGCCACACAAACCTGCCCTTTCTAGTATCCTTTGTATCCGTTTGTCAATCACATGCTGGCTTATCTATGCCATTATTGTTACTATTCAACCGGGGCTCTCCCCCCAACCCCGCTGGGGCTTTGCCCCAGACCCCACCAAAGGACTGAGTCCTTTGGAATCCTCA
>JAZRVP010000127.1:0-3582 GCA_045599245.1 Myxococcota bacterium | reverse complement strand
GATGAGGGAAGAGGGAAGATGAGGGAAGAGGGAAGATGAGGGAAGAGGGAAGATGAGGGAAGAGGGAAGATGAGGGAAGAGGGAAGATGAGGGAAGAGGGAAGATGAGGGAAGAGGGATGAGGGAAGAGGGATGAGGGAAGAGGGAAGAGTTCATCGTTTGCTTGGGAGATATTAAAATGGCAAGTGACTATAGAGATTTAATTGTGTGGCAAAAAGCAATGGACGTGGCAACAGAAACATATAAACTTGTGAAACTGCTTCCAAAGGAAGAAACTTATGCGCTTTCAGATCAGATGCGGCGTGCTGCCGTCTCAATTCCTTCAAATATTGCCGAAGGAAATGGTAGAAATACGATTAAAGAGTATTTACATTTTTTAGCTATAGCCAGAGGTTCAAAATCAGAACTAGAAACGCAGATTATGTTAGCCATTAGAGTTGGTCTTTTAAGTCAGGAACAAGCCACAAACTGTCTTTCCTTATTAGATGAGGTGAGCCGATTATTAAAAACGTTAGCAAACAAACTTCAATCACGAATTTAAGTGCTAGCAGCTTTTTTGCTCTTTCCTTCTATGATGATGAGGTGAGTGATAGCGCTCAGCATCTCTTTCCTCGTTCCTTCTATGATGATGAGGTGAGTGCTAGCGCTTAGCATCTCTTCCCTCTTTCCTCTTCCCTCTTAACTAAAATGAAATACCGCAATTCCAAAAAAAATAAATTCCAGCTCAATCTCACCGCGATTTCCATCGAAGGCAACGTCATTGCCCCGGATTACCTCAACAAAATCGCTCAGCGACAGGCGTCTTTTCAGGCTGATGACGATTATCGCGTGATAAAAGGATTGAATTTACGCGATGAACTCAATCACACGTACACGACAGCACGCGCGCTTTGGGCGCAGTTTTGGACGAGTGCGCGGCATTTTAAAGGCGTCGTTGAATACATTGCGTTGTTCTTAAAACGCTGTTTTGATTTTCAGAGCATTCTGCATTGTGAAGATGCGCCGTTTTATCGCTATGATGCGATTAGTGGTCGCGTTCCCATTGTGTTGGCTTCTCCCGAGTGCGATCTCGACAAAACCAACAGCGATTACGCAGAATCGCGTTCGCGAAGCCCATTTCAGGCTGCACAGGAATATCTCAACGCAAACGATAGCTGCCTGTGGGGCATCGTGACCAATGGCAGAACGCTTCGCATCTTGCGCAATAATGCCAGTTTGACGCGCCCGGCATGGATTGAGATAGACTTTGAACAGATTTTTGCGGGCGACAAATTTGACGAGTTTAGTGTGGCTTGGCTCCTGTTGCACGAAACGCGTTTTGGTAAAACAGGCGATCTTGTTACCGATTGTCCGCTCGAAGCCTGGCGAACTGCTGGCCAAAAAGAAGGCACTCGCGTGCGCGAAAATCTTCGACTTGGCGTCGAAAAAGCCCTGCGCACCTTTGGTCAGGCATTTCTCGATCACCACGAAAATACCGCACTTCGCCAGAGTCTTGCCAATGGCTCGCTGACTGCACTCGCGTATTACAACGAACTTCTGCGCCTCATGTATCGCTTGATCTTCCTCATTACTGCTGAAGAACGCGATACGCTCCATCCGATTAAATGCAGCGCAAAAGCTCGTGAAATCTACGAAGAAGGCTATAGTCTGCGCCGCCTTCGCGATAAATCGCGCCGCCGAAGTGCACGCGATCGCTACACCGATGCCTGGTGCATTCTGCAGACCGTTTTCGACGCACTGGATCGCGGCGAGTCTGCGCTAGGTCTGCCCGCACTGGGCGGAATCTTCGATGCCGAGCAATGCGCCCATATCATGGCGTGTAAGCTCAAAAATGCCGATTTCTTTGAAGCGCTTTTTAGCCTCATGTTCATGAATGATGGCAATGCCATTTCCGTCATCAATTGGCGCGATATGGGCCCCGAAGAACTCGGCAGTGTTTACGAAAGCCTTCTCGAACTCATTCCCGCCGTTTCTGATAACGGACACAAATTCGGTTTTGTTGGCGATGATGTGACCGATTCTCAGCGCACAAAGACGGGGTCTTTCTATACGCCGACCAATGTCGTCGACGTCATTTTAGAGCAGACGATCGTTCCGCTGATTGACAAAACCGTGGAATCTCATCCATCTGATCCCGTTGCGGCACTTTTGAACTTGTCTATCGTCGATCCCGCATGTGGTTCCGGACATTTTCTGCTCGCCGCTGCTCGCAAAATCGCTACACGCGTTGCACAGCTTCGTGCCGATGGAACGCCCGGCGCTGAAGATTATCGCGCCGCAATGCGCGATGTCGTTTCCAAATGCATTTATGGCGTCGATCTCAACCCCATGGCAGTCGAACTTTGCCGCGTTGCCCTTTGGATGGAAGCTGTTAAACCCGGTATGCCCCTTACATTCCTGGATGCACATATCCAATGCGGTAACTCCCTCCTCGGCGCAACTTCTGAACTCATCGATGAAGGTGTTCCCGATGAAGCCTGGTTTGATAAATCCGTTAAACTCAGCGAAGGTGATGTGCAGAAAGTCGCTAAAGACCTCGCAAAACGCAACAAAAAGGAACGAGAATCGGCGGAAAATCGATATCTTCCCGGATTTGAACTCGATCGATCTATTTACAATAAAACCGCTGAACTTGTGATGAAGGATATCGAGGGGATCGATGCTGCATCTGAGGATACGCTTACTGAGGTGAAAGCGAAAAAAACGAGATGGATCAAATTCCTGGAATCGCCTGAATATTTGCATGAACGCGGCATTGCGGATCTCTGGTGCTCTGCATTTTTGTGGCCCAAAACTGCAGAATTTGTCGATATGGCGCCTACGCACAAGTTCTTTAATGACATCCAAAACAAACCTGAAGGCTTAAATGTCGACAGCCCGATTGGGATCCAAGTGAAAAAAATATGGAAACAGAATCGTCTGTTTCACTGGCACTTACAGTTCCCGCAAGTGTTCAAGAAGGGCGGTTTTGATGCCGTGATTGGCAATCCTCCTTATATTCAACTTCAGACGATTAAACAGGCCAATAACCTGATGAATTATCGCTTTAAGGACACGTACGATTCCATGGGCGATATTTATTGCCTCTTTTTTGAACTCGGTCTTTCGATTCTCAAAAAAGGCGCCCAGGTCAGTTTGCTGACATCCAACAAATGGATGCGTGCCGGATATGGTGAAAAAACGCGTCTGTTCTTTGCGACAAAAGCCAATCCAACGCTTCTCGTCGACTTTGCTGGCGTCAAATTGTTTGAAGCAGCAACGGTTGATGTCGATGTACTCGCCCTGCAAAAAGCCCCCAATCAGTACCAAACTGTTACCTGTACGATGAAACAGGAAGGGGTGGAAAATATGGGCGAATTTATTAAGCAGAATAAGTGCATCAGCAGCTTCACCAACGGCGAGTCCTGGGCGATCCTCTCGCCCATTGAACTGTCGATTAAACGCAAAATCGAAGCCGTCGGCACGCCACTCAAAGATTGGGATATCCAGATCAACTATGGCATTAAAACTGGCTGTAATGAAGCATTCATCATCGACGAAAAGAAGCGCGAGGAAATCCTCAACAACTGCAAAGATGACGCTG
>JAZRVP010000126.1:0-2017 GCA_045599245.1 Myxococcota bacterium | reverse complement strand
AGAAGGCAGGCGTCCGGTGGACGGCTGGCATCGCAGAGCCCCGTGAGCAAATGAAATGAACGAGTTGGAGAGCCGACAGGCTCGGGAAACGAAGTGCATTTCATATTGCGAACTGAGGACAGGGGCAAAGCCCCAGCGGGGTTCGGGGCAGAGCCCCGATGAGTAGTAACTAAAAATAACCTACATATCCGATATTTTGCGCCATTTACGCCGTTTTCTGATAATATCGATAGTTTATGCGCATTATTGCGCACATCAATTTGTTGTCTGAATTTGCGGCATTCGTCGCAATGGTTTTATTCTCTTAACTGAGTGAGGAATTATGATTAAAAAGGCGTGGAAATTCCTGCTCGACAACTCATTGCTGCTCGTTATTGGGGCGGTCATTGCACTTGTCTGGGCAAACATCGGCGACGGTGCCAAGGAGGTCTATGACCACTTCCTGCATTGGCACCTTGATGCTATGAACAACCCATTCTATGGAACCGATGTCGGCGATCCAACAGGACTTCATTTCGATGTCCATTTCTTTATCAATGATTTCCTGATGGCTTTCTTCTTTATGAGTGCCGGTAAGGAGGTCTTCGAAGCAACATTCCCAGGAGGTGCACTTCACAATCCAAAGCAGGCGGCAACGCCTTTGATTGCAACCGCCGGCGGCGTCCTTGGCCCCATTGGTGTCTACTGTCTTATCGTCTTCCTGTTCTCCGGAATGTTTGGTGCCGATGCTGGAATGATGGCCGACGCCAGATCGGGAGAAGCCGTTAATCTCTACCAGGGATGGGCTGTTCCGACCGCAACCGATATCGCATTCTCCGCCATGATCGCCCGAATTATCTTCGGGGGGCGTCATCCCGCCGTTCCTTTCCTCCTCCTTCTGGCCATTGCTGACGACGCTGTCGGACTCGTCATCATTGCCTGTTTCTTCGGTTCCGGGTTCGGCGTCAATACGCTCATCGGACTTGGTGTCGTCGTTGCTCTTTGCCTTTTTGCTTATTTCGTTCTCAACAAAAAACTTCATTGCAATGCCTGGTGGCCGTATTTCCTGCTCATGATTTGCAGCTGGCTCTGCTTCGGTTATGCCGGCATTCACTGCTCCCTCGGCTTTATTCCTCTCGTCGTCTGCATGCCTCACGCCGAAAAGGATGAAGGCGTTCACTCCGATGACGAACGCGGAAAAGTCGATGCTCTTAACAAACTTCAGTCCGCTTTCTATGTTCCAACCGAAATCATTCTCGGCGTTTTCGGCTTTGCTAGTGCCGGCGTCGCTTTCACCACGATTGGTTTCCCAACCGCTTGCGTTGCACTTGCTCTTATCATTGGCAAAATGATCGGTATCTTCACATTTGGCGGTGTTTCAGGCAAAATCCTCGGCCTTCCCGATGGCATGTCCTATAAAGATCTGCTCGTCCTTGGATCGGCTGCCGGTATCGGGTTTACTGTCGCACTTTTCGTCGCCGGTGTGGCTTTCCCTGATGGTGACATCAAGGATGCTGCAAAAATTGGTGCGCTCCTCTCACTTTGCAGTATGTTCGTTGCCTTCGGCCTTTCCAAAGTCTGCAAGACCGAACGCCGTGCGTAATCGTTTTAGCGTAGCCTATGCCTTGGCGGCATACGGCTTGCGCTTGCGGCCTTCTTCGTACGGCCGCTTAAAGCCGCTATTCCTTGGGAATACGCGGCTTTTTATATTAACAATTGATACATCAGCCGGCTGATGTTCGATTTCCTCCTCGTTCTCTTTGGGAAACCGCAATATTTAAGTTGGGATAAGCCTTTTGGACTGCCAAAAACATGTTCCTCGCCGGGGCCTCAACTCCGGCTTTCCCCATTTGTTGCCTTAAGGAAGGTCTGAATAAAGATTATTTACTTGTTATTTCCGGGGCTCTGCCCCTGTCCTCAGTTCGCAATATGAAATGCACTTCGTTTCCCGAGCCTGTCGGCTCTCCAACTCGTTCATTTCATTTGCTCACTGGGCTCTGTGGTTTTCGCCATTCACAGGATGGCGAAAATCCTCGGC
>JAZRVP010000125.1:0-12298 GCA_045599245.1 Myxococcota bacterium | reverse complement strand
GAGCCCTTAAGAATCCGCAATATTTTAGGTTGGTATTAGCATTTGGGGCTGCCTTACAATTGTTCCCCCGCCGGGGCCCCACCGCCCGGCTCTCTGCATTTTCTGCCTTATAATTGTGAAATAATCTGTTTTTCACCAATCTCTGCTCATATTTCAGAAGATTTATGAATTAATCCTGCCTGAGTTGTAACCCTGAAGCAAGGCATAGTTGGTGCTAAACTTGACGCTAATTTTCTGTCATGCTATGAATACGCGGTTTAGATTGACGGTATTTTCCCGTTGAACAATAGGAACGATATGAAAATCAGAACTTATAAACATTTAGCGTTTGCTTTTATTACGGTTTTTGCGGTTTTTTTCATGTCAGCCGGCAATGCATTTGCTGGTGGTAATGATTTCAAACTAGCCAGACTTTGCAGTTCAGTCGGTTGCGGCACAGACCAGGGTATTTCTGACTTCAAAACGCTAACCAAAGCGTATTCATCCATTCTTGCTCCGATGCATTTTCAGCCGGCCAGAACGCTTGGTGAAGAGGGATTTGAAATTGCAGTCGAGAGCAAAATGAGTTTTTCGACGGAAGACGATCACAGTTGGAAAGCGACCAATAAAAATAATCCCGATGGGAATTCGACGAATGACAACGATGGTTCCGACAGCAATGTGAAGTATGCTGCCCCTGATGTGTTTGCGACCATTCAGCTTCACATGAGAAAAGGTTTGCCGTTCAGTCTCGAAGTAGAGGGCGTGTTCAACTGGCTGGCGGATTCGGAAATTTTCTATGTTGGTGCAGGACTTCGCTGGGCCATTACCGAAGGCTGGCGATATATCCCCGACCTGAGCATTCGTGCGCATGCCGGTACGATTGTCGGTGCGGCTGAATTGAGCCTCATCAACGTCAATATGGATATTGCAATTTCCTATACATGGGGGCTTGGCGGTATTGTTGCGATTACCCCGTATGGCGGTTACAGCCTTCTCACATCATGGGCATCCAGCCGACCGCTCGTCTTGAGAGCCAACAATGATACGACGTTTGAATCGGTTTTCGGTCGAGTGAACAATCACCTTTCGCGAGGTTTCGTCGGTGTGGAACTGAAAGGCGATTTCTTTACATTTGATGCCGAAGGTGAATTTGGTGCAGAAGTCATGAGCGTTGGTTTTAAGATTGGAGCCCAGTTCTAATCCAAATCCAGTGTACAATAGCAAAAGGCGTCCTTTTGGGGCGCTTTTTTTGTACCCGCCGTAAGGCGTAAAAAATGGCCGGGCGTATTGGTGCAGCCGATAGCCCGGCCCCAAGCGAGCCGTATGCGCCGTGAGACGCATAGGCGCGCCCGAAAAAAGGCAAAAAAAAAGACGCTCAAAAAAGAGCGTCTTTTGTGATACCGAGGATCGGAATCGAACCGATATGGAGTTGCCCCCGCCAGATTTTGAGTCTGGTGCGTCTACCAGTTCCGCCACCCCGGCGAACAGGCGGCTTTATCTATATTTTTGTCCTTTTTGTCAAGCAATATTCTGCACGTTTAAAAATTTTCTGTGTAAAAGGATTCGATGAGGGAGGCGTAGCGGTGTTCGACATCGGTCCTGCGCGTGAGGCGACAAGGGGTGAGAATGCGGGGATCTTCGTCAATTATTCGCGGCAGAATGGCGATTTTTTGAATGGCTTCCTGGGGGCTTCGGCGAAGGTTGCAATCGTCGATGAGGCTTCGAATATAGCGATAAACTTCCGGATACTGGGCCAGAGAGGAAAAAGAGGCCTCCGGGAGTTTGTGGCCGACGGCAAATTCCTTGAGTACACGGTCGTTTAAATAGACCAAAGCCGTCAGGAAAGGCCGACCGTTGCCGAGGATAAACATTTCGTCGATCATTCGGTCCCTGCGCAGGATTTCGAGCATTGGCGAGGCATCGACAGTGGTGCCATTTTCGAGGGTTACGGACATCGTGCGATGGGTGCACAGGCCGCAGCGTTCGTCTTCAAAAACGATATCATTCATGGGAATGAGGGCATTGCCGGCTTTGCTTGATTTGACGGACAGAATGCCGTTTTTAATTTTGGCATCAATGCTTTTGAGAAAACCGCCGGAACCACTGAATTCGTGGATGTGAACGAAACCGATTTCAGTGACCGTATAGGCGTTATAAGTAGGAATGCTGAGAAATGAATAAATTTCGGCGGATTTTGAGTCAAAATGATTTCCGTATGAAATAATGGCCTTTATGTTGGGAAAAATGCGATTTTTGATGGGGTTAATGCAAACGGAATCAATGACTGGGGATACGAGTCTGGATTTGATTTGAGGATTTCGGATTTTGAATTTTCCGAGGTTGAGACAGAGGTTTCGCCATTTTAAGCCGCCTTTTGTGGCATTTGAGGGGCGTCTGACCTGGGCGGCAAGCATTTTGAGGGAGTGCGGGAGCATGAATGCGTGCGTGATGTGAGCTTCGGAGAGAATATTGGCAAGGTGGGATGAATCGTTTTGCGTAACGAGGACGGAGCCGGCATGAAGGCAGGCTGCGAACAGGGTAAGTGTGACCGTGTGAACGGAGGTCAAATCGCAAAAGATACGGTCATTTTCGTCGAGAGAAAACGTATGGAGGAGGTCTTCGGCCTGTGCGTGCATGTGAGCAAAGGAGAGGACGACGGGTCTGGCGGTTTGATGAGAGCCCTGGGTATAGACGATGGCGGCTTCGTCATTGACGAGTAGAAAATTGGCGGGAGAAGTGTCGCCGTGTCCGAAGATTTGATCGACGGGGATGATTTGCGGGGCGACGGGGTGAATTTTGAGTGTTTCGATTTCGGGATCTGTCGATAGATCGCGTCGAATAAGCAGAAAGAGGCGGCCGGAGATGTGTTTTTTTTCATCTTCAGTCAGCCATTTTTGGATTCGTTCGATACTTGCGGTGAGAACAGGGGCCGGAGCGGCATTGATTTCATCGCATTGAATGACTTCCTGGGCGGCATGCCGGAAACGCATATCGGGGGGCCAGAAAAAAGCCTGGGCGGCAAGAGCCTGACAGGCACACCAGGTAACAAATACTTCCCAGCGTGTTCCCACATCGATATCGAGTATCAGGCGCATTCCGCGAGTGAGCTTTCGGCTGTCCAGAAATCGCGCCATTTCGATGACATTTTCATAGAAGTCATGACGGTTTTTGGTGATTATTTCGTTCCCGATTTCCACGAATAATGGCGCATCAGCGGACTGTTCATGAATTCGTTCCAGGGAACTGAGCATCCAGGATTTCTGAATGGCTGTATCATGTTTCTTTTTTGTTTTCATGTCATCCCCCATGTTTTCATGGCCTGACTTTATCATAGCGATGAACGCCGTGATTGCTCAATTTTTTTTATGAAATTGTTTATTTGTCGTTACTATTCAGTCGGGGCTCTGCCCCGAACTCCGCAGGGGCTTTGTCCCTGTCCTCAGTTCGCAATATGAAATGAACTTCGTTTCCCGAGGCAGACTCACCCCTTTGTCATTACGTGACGTTCCTCCTCTCCATTATGGCGAGGGGGAATATAAGGTAACATTTCATTTGCTCACTGGGTTCTGTGATGCCTGCCGTCCACTGGACGCCTGCCTTCTCGTCCCCCCGGCTCTCATCATTTTTTGCCTTAAAATTGCGTAAAATTCCGTCTTTTGTCAATTTCTAACCATATTTTAGCAGATTTGTGAATTAACTTCGGCTTAACTGTAACATTTGACACAGTTTTCAAACCGTGATCACAGTTGTCAAAGATGTGATAGACTGTGGCATTGAGGATTTTGTTTATGGAAAATGGGAAAAGATGAGACGAATAATTCTTTTGACAGCGGTTATTTTGACGGGGTGTTCAGGGGCGACGCCGTCGCCGGAAACGGCGGCACGGTTTTCGGTACAGACGGTGATTGAAACGTCTGATTCTGTGTGGAGCGGTGCTGCCGAGCGTTTGAATGAGACGTGGTCTGAATATGCACTGGAGACGAAAGCGCCTTCGGATGAAGGGGTATCATTTCATCGCATTGAGTCATCAGATGAAGGTGCCAGACTATGTTTGGGGCCGGAGACGAAGTATGATTTTGCGGGCAATCTGACGGGATTTACGCCGATGTCATGTTCGATATTGGACGGGCAGTCACCGGATGTATCACTCGACAAGGCACTGCAGACATGGGCATCCCGGACAATTGAAGCAGAACCTGAGAGTTCTTCATTTCGGGCCAAAATCCTCTCTGCATCATCGCCGGACAATCCGGTTTGCTATGGTGTTTTTCCGGAACTGTTTCTCCATGATCAGCATATCACGCCGTATCTTGAGGAAAACTATCTCATAGCGTGTGCAGAAAAAATCGATGGTGGTGAGTCATGGCCGGAGAATGTGGCGCATGAAATGGCGGCACAGCTTCGGATAGAAGCGGCCTTGTTATCCAATCAAAACAGTTTTATTGCGTCGGCGTTTAAGGAGATAGCAGCGTCGCCGTCATTTGAAAGCCGGATGTATGGTGTTTCGATCGAAGGTTACACGGAACTGATGTCCAGGAAGCTGAGACAGGCAGAAATCACGACAATCAAGGCACTCAAAGCCAGTGATGATGCAAAGGCTCATTATTTGAGCCGCCAAAATGCCATGCGATTGGCCTATATTGCTGCTGTATCGGAGACGATGACGGGAGATCGTCTTGAAGCCATTGTTTCTGCCCTTTCACCGAAAGAAAACTGGCCGGCAGGCGTTCGCGATTATCGGCAAATACTTCAAAATAGAGTGTGTCAGATGTCGGTTATCATTCCGGATGTGACACCGGGACTTGTTTCTGGATGTTTGACGTGGTTGAAATTTTCTGTGAGAAGTTCGGATGATTTTGATTCAGCCTTGATGCTGATTGAACATGGGATATATGGTGCGGCAGAAAACACGCCGGTTATTGCGGAAAATGTTCTCGACTGGCTCCGGTCGTTGTCGTTGCCGGAAGAGCTGGCGCATTCGCGCCATGAATTTGGTCAAAGGATATCGACGCATCCTCAATTGACGGAAGAAATGCGCAAAGTTTTGCTCAGTTTTTGAAATCCGTTTGAGTGTTAGTGTTCAGCCGGGGATCGCGCGAGCAAAGGGAGTAACAATTATCCTGCGCAGAGTTGTAACCAGTTTGTGTTACAGCTCAGTCGGGGCTCTGCCCCGCTTCCTCAGTTCGCAATATGAAATGAACTTCGTTTCCCGAGCCTGTCGGCTCTCCAACTCGTTCATTTCATTTGCTCACTGGGCTCTGTGGTTTTCACCATTCACTGGATGGCGAAAATCCTCGGCCCCCCGCTTAAGGGCTGAGCCCTTAAGAATCCGCAATATTTTAGGTTGGTATTAGCATTTGGGGCTGCCTAACAATTGTTCCCCGCCGGGGCCCCACCGCCCGGCTCTCTGTTTTTTTTGCCTTAAAATTGCGAAATAATCCGTCATTCGTCAATTTCTGCTCATATTTCATGTTGATTCGTGAATTAACCTTGGCTGAATAGTAACCAGTTTGTAGCTTTTTTTTGAGTCAGGCTTGAAAAAAAAGGAAATTACCATATTCTTGAACGAGCGATTTTCGCCAAACACAGGAGGGTATTGCCATGAAAAAAACGATTCTTTTAACGGCTTTTTTTTGTCTGAGTTTTGGGGCAAATGCATTTGCGGATGGCCGATGCTATTCGGATAATGACTGTGGAGGCGGTGTTAAATGTATCTCGAATGTATGTGCCAATTCCGCAGGTGGCCGATGTTATTCGGACAACGATTGCGGTAGCGCGAAATGCATTTCAAACAAATGTGCGAACTCGCCAGAGGGAAAATGTTATTCGGACAAAGATTGCGGTGGCGGTTCGTGTATATCGAACAAGTGTTCGTCAGCCGGCGGCCGATGTTATTCGGACAAGGATTGTGGCGGATCCAGGTGTATTTCCAATGTTTGTGCGACGGCCAAAGGCGGCAAGTGTTACTCGGACAATGACTGCGGCGGAGCCAGATGTATTTCCAACAAGTGTGCGAATGCGCCGGATGGCAAGTGTTATTCGGACAAAGATTGCGGCGGCAGCCGATGTATTTCGAATAAATGTGCCAACTGATGGTGACGTTGAAAAGAACAAGAAAAGCCCCGCCGAAGCGGGGCTTTTCTATTGGTATCAGGTGAACTGATTATTTGAAGACATCGAAACCGACCGTGAAGAGGAGGTTGTTCGTGATTTGCCAGTCGAGCGTGACGAACGGATCGCGTTTAATTTCGAGGCTGTAGTCGAAGCTTGCCCAAGAGGAAATCTTGACGCTGATTTTGGCCATGATTTCAGCATGGATTCGGTCGGCTTCATCATAGATATCTTTGTCGAAGTTACCTTCGAACGGATAGAAGATACGGCCATAGAGTTCCCAGTTGAAGCAGTCAACGAGGACACCTTTGAAATCGAGGCTGCCTTCGATACCGATGGAGGATGTCCAGTCGTCACCGAGGTAACGGACATCGTAGTAAGCGTCGTCATCGTCGTCATCAAAAGCGGTGTAGCTTTCGCCATCAGAATAGAGTTCCTGGCCGGCGATACCGACTTTGAAAGACATATTGAAAGGAACGGACTGATAAGGATCCATGAAAAGACCGACGGATTCTTTGAGAGTCAAAGGAATACCGGCGCTGGCGAGTTTAACGGATTCCTGAGCACTAAGTTCTTTTGTTTTCTTGAGCTTGGTGTCGTCTTTTTCGTCAATTTTGGTATCTTCCGTGTAGTAACGAACGGTGATGTCTTTGTCAGAAATGTAATTGCCCGGGAAGATGGAGGTTGTAAGCTGGAAACGAGCGAAGGGGCCTAACCATTCGACGCTAGGAATACGATAGAGGACGAGTGTTTCGAAATCGAGTTTATCTTTGGATTTGATGAAGGTATCGATGGTTGGAGTTTTGGTCATCTGATCTTCGAGGACCAGTTTGTTTTGCCATTCGATGGTTCCATTGGAGCCGAAAGTATGGACATAATCGATGGCGCCGTTGAGCAGAAGGCCGAAGGTGAAGTTGATACCATCATCAATGCCGTCCACGTCTTTATTGTAACCTAACTGGGCAGAACCGCCGATGTGAAGTTTTGGATACCAGCCGTCAGCTCGTGTCGTGCTTGCTTTAACCTGTTTTTCCAGATCGGCATTTTTGATTACCGCGTTTTCGGAATCGACGGTAATGCTGGAGTCACCCTGAATAAAAGAGTTATCCTGAGCAAATGCTGCTGCTGAGCAAGTTCCCATCAAACAAAGAGCACCCAAAATCGAGGTCAGATGCTTAAAACCGTTCTGCATATAAACTCCTTGAAAAAAACGGGATTTGAATTTTTGTGACGACAAAAAATCCAAACTCCTCGCAATAAAACACATATCAAAAGTGCGCCGTATGACGCGGCGTGCCTGTTTAGCATTTTAGGTCAGAAGATTCAAATAAGCCAAAAATTAGGTTTACCTAAAAGAACGGTTAGTTGTTTCATTTTTCTCGCCGTCTTTTGAAGATTCTGCGTTGAAACACCGAGCAGAACGCGATAAAGGACGCAATTTTAATTGCGATTTCTTTTTTCGCATTTTCTGAATTTGCTCAGATTTTTTTAATTTCCAAAAAGTTTGAGTTTTTTCGCATTTTTCTGCGTTCAATTTTCCGGTTCGTTCATGTTTGAATATTTTGTTGGACTTCGTTACCTGCTCAACCGTGCTCGCGTCAGTCTTTCGATCATCTCGATCATCTCGATTGTGGGTGTTTGTCTGGGGGTTATGGCACTCGTTTCCGTGATCTCGGTTGCGAGTGGATTTGAAGACGTCTTTCGCGACAAGGTTCTCGGCGTCAACAGTCATGTTCTCGTCATGACTTACAAGCAGGATGATTTTCGTGAATACCGCGATATTCAGCAGAAACTGGAAGAGTACAAGCCGAAGGCAAACGAGACAGAGGTTCTCGAAACAGCCCCGTTCATTTTTCACGAAATGATGATAGCCATTGGCTCCAAAGTGTCGGGAATACTCATCAAGGGGGTTGAACCGGAAACGATGATGGGCGTGAGCGATCTGGCCAAATACATCATAGCAGATGACGATGCTCATCGAGAGGCACTTTTGGAGGAGCTTCATTACGTCAAATCACGGGATGGTGAAGTTCCGCCTGTTATTATCGGCCGCATTCTTGCGGAAAAGCTCAAGGCTGGTATCGGTGATGAAGTTCGTGTCATTTCTCCAAGACGCGGTATTGTGGGCGAGCATCGATATGGCCCAAGCCAGATGGAGCCGACCCAGAAAAGGTTCCGCATCATTGCCCTTTATGACTCAGGATTTTACGATTACGACAACCGCCTTCTCATTTGCGATTACAAGGCACTCCAGGATTTCTTCAATTTGGATGACGTCGTGACGGGTGTCGAGGTTCGCGTCAAAGACATCACGAAAACCGGTGCGCTTCGCGATGCGGTGACACCGCTATTGAACAACAATCCCGGTCTCGATCGATACAAAGTGATTGACTGGCAGGATCTGAACCGAAATCTGTTTTCCAGCCTTCATCTCCAGAAGATTACGCTATCCATCATCATGCTTTTCATCGTGATTGTAGCGAGTTTTAATATTGTCGGGACATTGATCATGATGGTTCTGGACAAGCAGAGGGATATATCCATTATGAAGTCGATGGGGGCGAGTGATGGGATGATCATGAGAACATTTATCTATCAGGGAATGTTTATCGGTGGTCTGGGAACGGTGTTGGGACTTTTGGGCGGATTTATAATTTGTGAGCTTTTGACGCTGTATCATTTTGAGCTCGATTCGACGGTCTATCTCATCAGTTCACTGCCGGTGAAAATCGAAGGCGATGTTTTTGCGCTCGTCGGTCTTGCGACGCTTTTTATCAGTTTTCTTGCGACGCTTTATCCTTCGTGGTGGGCGACACAGATGTCACCTGTTGAAGGTTTGAGATACGAATAGTGTTTGGTCTTGGCCTGCCTGAAATCATTTTCATATTTGTTCTAGCTGCACTGATACTGGGGCCGGAGCACATGCCGCGAGCCGCTCGTATGATCGGAAAGTGGAGCGCCAAAATGCGGAGTGCGGCGACGAGTTTTACGCAGGCAGTGACCGAAGATGCCGATATTTCAGAGATAAAAAATAATCTGAACGACGTTCGCCGCGAGATTGAAAGTGCCAAAAATGAACTCACCGGTGTGTCGAAAGAAGTATTGGATATTGGTCGTCAGACGCATGATGCATTTGAGGATGCCAAAGAGGAGTTGAAGGCATTTCAGGCCTCGACCGGACGAGACAATGAGGCGTGTGTGCCGGAACCTGAGACGCCTGTTTGGAATCGCCCCATGGTGGCGTTTGTCACCGAAAAAGAGCCGTGTGTCTCCGGCCTTCGGGCCGTTCGGCTTTCGCCGCATACATTTCTTCCCGGGGCTGAATCGCATCAGGTGTCAAAAAAGAGAATTGCACTCTGTGGACCGGAAAAAGGCGAGCATTTCAAGGCTGTTCCCGTCTCTAAACCGGCAGTTTTTCCGGGGCTGTGCATTCATAGGGGTCTCCCGGTTCCTGTAAATCCTGACAACGCATCGCTCAAGTCGTTTGTTCTCCCGCAAAAACAAAAACCTGTGCCATGAACGAAGATACACAATTACAAAAAGTTGAAACAAATGTGCAGGAAATGCCGTTTTATTCGCATTTTGCCGAACTTCGTTCGAGGATGCTCAAGTGTATTGTGGCTGTTTTTGTTGGTGCCATTGCGAGTTTTTCTTTTGCGGACTGGCTGTATGGATTTTTGGCAGTTCCGGTTAAAGAGGCCCTTCCGGAGAGCTCGCAGATGATTTTTATCAGTCCTGTCGAGCCATTTTTTGTGTACCTGAAACTGAGTGTTCTTGCGGGGGGGGGGCTGACTTCGCCGTTTGTTTTTTTTCAGATATGGCGTTTTATTGCGCCGGGCTTATATGCCCATGAAAAGAAGGCGCTCATTCCGTTGGTGTTTTGTTCGACGGTTATTTTTATCGTTGGTGCGGTATTTTGTTACAAAGGGGTTTTGCCGCTTGGGCTCCAGGTGTTGATATCAGCGGGTTCAACGGAGGCATTTTCGGCGACGGCCCAGATTTCGATGTCGGAATATTACACGCTTGTCATTCGTCTGATTGCGGCATTTGGGATTGTGTTTGAGATGCCGGTATTTAGTTATTTTTTGACGAAGCTTGGTGTGATAACGCCGCAGACATTGGTTCGGCACTGGCGGATTGCGGTTGTGATTATTTTTGTGATGGCGGCTTTGCTTACGCCGCCGGACATATTAACGCAGGTTTTGCTGGGGCTTCCGATGTGTCTTTTGTATGCCGTGTCGATACTGGTCTCGAAGATGGCCAGTAAGCCGCAGTCTGTATCGACGCCGTAGATTGTTGGTGTATTTCCCAAAAGACGGGCGCGGGCGTATCGGCTTTGGCCGATAGCCCGCGCGAAAGCGCGCCGTATTTCGCGTTAGCGAGATAGGCGTGCCCACAAAAAATCAAGAAATCATGCGGATATTGTGAGAATTTTCGTGTTGTGATAATGTATCATGCGAGTTTTTCACTCCTCGGTGCTATCACCGGGACGAATATTATGCTCAGGAGAATATATATGAATTCAACGACGCGCCCTTTGGGCTGGCTATTGAGTTTAATGCTTGTATTGCTGTTGCCGGCCATGGCCTGGGCCAATACATTGACGATTACCCATGTCGATACGCCTGAACCCGGTTCTTCGACCGAAGAGGCTGAATTGTCGGTTTATTTTGATATCCGGCAGGGTGACCAGATGGCCATTACGGGTATCAATCAAGACAACTGCAGTGTTTTAATCGAAGGCAAAAAGCCGGAAGTGGTTGAACATGAAATGCTGCAATTTGCGGATGGCAACCGAGGTGTCGGGGTTCTGTTTATTTTTCCTGTAGCCAAGAACTATGCCGAGGACAGCTTTGGCATTCGAGCGACGCTCTCGACGCTTGTTCAGCTCTTTAACCGCGATATTGATATGCTCAATGCCATTCCGTATGACATATCGGGTACGCCGGTTGGCTGGAGCCGTGCATCGGAGGCGACACTGAGCCGAGCTCTGGGCGAAATGCAGACGACCGAAGTTTTGGAACCGAACCTTTTTGCGTCGTTCCAGCCCGCGATTTCTGTTCTCGAAAATCTGAAGAATATCGACCAGAAATACGTCGTCATCATCAGTGATGCCGAAGGCGCGATCGTCGGCAATCAGGAACGTGCCCTCAAGCTTATTGGTGAATTTACGGAACAGCTCAAGAAGAGCAAGATAACGCCGATTGTTGTCGGATACAGTCCGGATGGTCTTGCGGCCATGACCAATGTTTCGTTGATTAAACGAATTGCCACCAACACGGGCGGTCCCTATTTCCAGGCCGAAAGCCTCTCGTCCTTCCAGCAGGTCATTCAGAGAGATGTTTATAATTACATCTTCAATCAGTATATTTATCACGCAAAGCTCAAGATGGCCGGTGACAATTATCTCGAGCCCGGTAAATATACGATGCAGCTCGTGGTCAAAACGAACAACTCCGAGGACAAGGCTGCGATTAAGATCAGCTGGCCGGACCTCAAAAAGAACCTGATATGGCTCTGGTGCCTCATCGGCGGCATTCTTCTGGTCGGCGGCGGAGTTGCAGCTTTCATCATCGTCAGAAAACGCGAAGAAGAACCGGATGAAGTCATCGACGAAGGACCGCAGGAAGTGTGCTGTCCGACATGCGGCAAAATTCTTCCGCAGCAGCTCTACGGGTTCAATGGCGAGTTCTGTCTTTCTGGCGGACTTCCCGACTGCCCGTATTATCAGATGCCCGATCGAGGGAAGATTCAGATAACCAAAGGCCCCATGGCCGACACGACTTTCTTCATCAAAAAAGATATGACCACCATCGGCTCTTATCCTGAAAACGACATCTATCTCGCCGATAAGGCCGTTTCCAGAAAACATGCTGCCATTAAGACGGATGAAGGAAAACGTTATGAAATTCGTGATTTCGGGTCGGCTAACGGCCTGTATATCAACAATGAAAAAGTCGAAAGAAAGTTCCTCAAGGATGGCGACTTGATTCGATTTGGTACGGTTGAAACCGTTTTCAAACTTAAATAAGTCAAACAAAGCTTTTGGCCGCCCGTTTGGGCGGCTTTTTTTTTATTATTCAGCCGGGGGCTCTGCCCCAGACCCCGCCGGGGCTCTGCCCCAGCCCCCGTCGGGGCTCTGCCCCGAACCCCGCTTAAGGGCTGAGCCCTTAAGAAACCTCAATAATTTTAGGTGGTATAAGCC
>JAZRVP010000124.1:0-47690 GCA_045599245.1 Myxococcota bacterium | reverse complement strand
CGCGCCCGGCTTTTGTCGAAATCCAGTAACCAGCAATACCGCCGTTGCCGCCATTGCCGCCGGCACCGCCGGCGCCGCCAAGACCGCCGGCGCCACCGTCACCGCCGCGTCCTCGCATAAAGACGTTTCCTTTGACGACAGGAAGTTCCGACGTGAAAGCTGTCAGAGACATGAAGAGTCCTATACTGGCACCGCCGCTTGTTCCGCCGGCACCGCCACCGCCGCCGCATCCGCCGGCGCCGCCTCCGCCTCCCGTCGGACCAATTTCATACAAGGGACAGTCACTTGCACTAAAGTAATAATAGGCCACACCGCCGCCGGCACCCCCGCCGCCGCCTGCGGCACCATAGCTGCCTGCCGTTCCTGCGCCGGCCGTCTTCGCAGCAACCCAGGCTCCCGAACGTATCGATCCGTAGGCATCTTTCGTTCCCGTTCCCGATTTGCCATTCGCACCCGTTGTCCCAAACAGGCCATCCTCTCCGACATCATTCAGAATGTTCGTCGGAAAACCGGCTTCCGTCGCATGCGTGCAGTCATAACTCGACATGTGGTCAAATGAACCGTCATATCCGCCGATGCCACGGTTCAGCGTATTATCCGGATAGTCGGCATGATGTCCCATGTGGCGCGCCCAGTCGTAATCCGGACACACCGTACCACCGCCTGCCGTCGCATTCGCACCCGGACAGGCTCTGTTCACGCCGGCACTTCCGCCTGCCTGATAATCGTTTCTGCAGGGACCGTCACGCCGAAGTGACGCAACGCCATCTCCTCCATCCAGCCTCGGATCAACCCCTCGACCGTTGCCCCCGACACCAGCCTCGCCATCCATGCCAGGTGCCCCCTGGCCTCCTATGATCTGATTTGAGTACAGCCTGACCTGCGTCGTATTGCGAATCCATACCGCTATCGACGCACTTCCCGCATTCGCAACAGATCGATCCGCGCCTTCAATGACAAATCCATCGATTACAGCCGGCGTCGTCAAACGCACTGCCGTCAATGCCGCTTCTGCCGACACGCCTTTTATTTTTGAGGCGTGAAGAACGAGATCTCGATCCCTGAAATTCACACTGTAACCGCCGTGAAGCACAACCCCGTTTACCAGTGTCAGGTCTTCCTCATATATGCCCTCGGCAACAAGAATATACTTCTTACCCGCACTGTACCACGCGTTGAGGGCATCCCCTATTCTCTGATACGGTGCCGTTATCGTTCCGTTTCCATTGGGAGCCGCATCGCGTGACACAAAAATTGCGTCTTCAATCACGCCGTCAATGCCGTCACAGTTTTCGTCGACAAAAACATAGCCTGATGCATACGTATCGACGATATCTGGATCATCATTTCGCGTATTGCCGTCAACTCTTCGGCACTCACACCCATTTTCACTGATGCCGTCGGTATTGACCCATTCGTATTTGTTTCCGTCGACAGTTTCCTTGTCACAGGCTCCCATGCCGCAGGATGCCGTTCCGGCTGAAACGACACAGACGCCTTCCGTGTGATGGATTTCATGCTTGTAATAGTCCGTACAGTCGTTGAAACAATATCCGCAGTGCTCTTTTGATGTATAAAGTCCGGTAACCGGATCCCGCAAGCCCTCATCGATCTCGCCATCGCAGTCGTTGTCGAGGCCGTCACAGATTTCGGGATTATATTTATCGATGATGCATTCAGACCAGAGGTAGCTCCCGTCCTTGGGACGACACCATTCAAAACCGACACAGGTCTGGACATGACAGGACCTGGCACTCTCAACATTTTCTTCATTGCAGATGCAGGTTTCGGAGACGGGAACACACTGTTTTCGATTGTCCCTTACAGTCTTGCAATAATAACCGTCCGGACACTCGGTGCCATAGGCCGATGATGCGGAGCAGTCGCGGCCGCAGAATGCCTCAAGGCCGTTGTCGATGCAGAGACTGTCGGGACCGATGCAGTCACTGTCCTGAGAGCAGGCCATGCACAGGTTGCTTGGAAGCGCCATGCAGGTCACGCCGTCCATATAAAGGAAGTAACCGGGCTCACACTCGACTGCGCGGCACGCAGCAACGCCCTTGTCGATCACGCATTTGGTTGAAACCGCATGTTCAATCAGCAAATCGCAGTTCTGCCCGCAGGCGCCGCAATGTTCACGGCTGTTGTAGATGCCGTCTTCATTCGTAAAGTCCTCATCAACACTGCCGTCACAGTCATCATCGGCGCCGTTGCAGATTTCGGCTTCGGGCGACTGGCCGTAGCAAATCTCACCGTTCAGACCGGCGCAGTATTTTTCACCCACGCACGTACCGAATTCATTCGTGATCTCGCACGAACCGCCGTCGAGCTCTTCATCGACAAAGCCGTCGCAGTCATCATCCTGACCGTTGCAGATTTCCGCCGCCGGCGTTCTTGCATCACATGTTTCCCACGACAGACTGCTCCCGCATGTTTCTATCCCTCGGCAGGTGCCGAATTCATTGGACACCTCACAGCCGCGAACCTGACCGATGCTTTCCTCATCACAGGAACAGCGTCCAGTCACGGGCATGCACTGACGCCCAATGTTTCCATCATCATTATAAGCATCCTTGCAGACATACCCCTCGGGACAGCTCTGGAAGGAACAGTCCATGGCACAGAATTTTGCCTCTCCCATCGCCATGCACCAGTTGGCATTACCCGTGCCGCAGGCAGCGTTTTGTGTACACGGCTGGCACAACAGCTGTCTAGTCATCGTGCAGAGCGACACCATACCCTCGCCATGCGGATTATCCACCGACTGACATGACCAGCCGTCCGGACAGCCCTCATCGCATGGCTTGGAACAGAAATCACCTTCCTCATATGACATGCAGTATGTGCTTTCACATTCGACATGCATCGAGCACCGTTCTCCGAACTGCCGGAAGGAAAACTCCTTTTCGGGATGAGAATTCCGGCTGGCGACATCGCAGCCGCAAAGAACGACAAGTGCCGCCATCAAGGCCGTCAGGCATTTTTTATTTCCTGGCATCATAAGACACACCATATTTGTTACGAATTCAAAAACGCAAAAGGCGCCATTCCGAATGTATTCAGAATGAACAGCTTTCTGACAAAATCAAACCTAATTGTTCAGAATAGCATTTTATGCCATATAATAAGAACGATGAAATTCAATCTTTTTTTTTGACATCCAAAGCCGCCGGGACGCCATGCATCAGCAGACGGCGGATATAAGGCAATTTCCGCAGGGAACGGTGACAGACGCAAGGGGTCACGACAGCCAAATGCGATGCGGCGCGTATCCGGCAGGATAGCGGCGCATGACGAGCGTATTCCGAAGGAATAGCGAGCAAATTCTTTTATCAAAATCGTTGACGGATGAAGAGAGAGTGTGATAGGGACGCGCGCGTTTCGCAGTTTTGCGAAGCGAATTCACACGCATGCAGCAAACGATTTATTAATGAGACGCTGAGTGTCCGGAATGTTCCGGCCAGCGTGTCAGAGCATGCGGAGGCATAACACAAAGGAGAAAACATGCCGCACATTTCAATGAGAAAGCTTCTCGAATCAGGCGTTCATTACGGACATCAGACAAAACGCTGGAACCCCAAAATGAAACCGTATATTTACGGTGCCCGCAATGACATCCATATCATCGACCTCGGCAAAACCGTCGTCGCATTCGACAAAGCTTATGATTTTGTGTCGAGCGTTGTTGCATCCGGTGCTCCCGTTCTCTTCGTTGGAACCAAACGTCAGGCTCAGGACGTCATCGCTGAAGAAGCTCAGCGCGCAGGCCAGTTCTACATCACCGATCGCTGGCTCGGCGGCACCCTCACCAACTGGAAAACCATTCGTTCCTCCATCGAAAAACTTCGCGACTTCGATCGCAAAGCCACCGACGGCACCTACAACAAGCTCTCCAAAAAAGAAGTCCGCGTCATTGAACGTGAACGCGAAAAACTCGAAAAATCCCTCGGCGGTATCAAAGACATGAATTCCCTTCCCGGCGCCATCTTCATCGTTGACAGCGGAAAAGAATCCATTGCCGTTCACGAAGCCAAGATCCTCGGCATTCCCGTCATCGCCGTCGTCGATACGAACTGCGATCCCGAACCCATTGACTATGTCATTCCCGGCAATGACGACGCCATCCGTTCAATCCGCCTCTTCTCCAGCGCCATCGCCGATGCCTGCATCGAAGGTGCAAAACGCCGCGCTGCCGAAGCTCCTGCAAAAGACGCCGATAAAGATGCAGCCGCCACAAAGGTTCAGCATCGCGGCCGCCCCGTAGAAGCTGACAAGGCTGACAAGTAATTCTCCCCTTTTCCCATGTACCTTTCCGATACATGGGAAATTTTTTCCCGTTTCAAAACCTGATTTTCATATCCATGAGGTAAATATGGCAACAATTTCTGCAGCATTGGTCAAACAGCTCCGCGAAGCAACTGACGCCGGCATGATGGAATGCAAAAAAGCACTCGTCGAATGCGACGGCGATCTCAAAAAAGCCGCTGAATATCTTCAGATCAAAGGCCTCGCCAAGGCAGCCAAACGCGGCGCCCGCAAAACAAGCGAAGGCTACATCGGTATGTACCGCGCCGATGACGGCAAAGGCATCGCCCTTGTCGAAGTAAGCTGCGAAACCGACTTCGTCGCCCGCACCGACAACTTCAGAGCTTTCTGCAATGATCTCGCTCGCGACATCTATAACACCAATCCCGCTGCCGACGCCAATCTGCTCGACCTCACCATCGACGGTGAAAAACTCGAAAACAAACGCGGCAATCTCTCCGCATCCACCGGCGAAAATATCCGTATCGGCCGCTTCGCACGCATCGTCATCGAAAAAGGTCTCGTCAGCTCCTATCGTCATCACGACGGAAAAGGCGCCGTCGCCGTCATGGTAGCCTGTGACAAAGACGCCACCAGCGAAAACGACACCTTCAAAGATTTCTGCGCAGAACTCGTTCTTCACGTCTATGCCATCAACCCCCTCGCCGTTTCCGCCGACGAAATCGATCCCGCAGCCGTCGCCGATCAGCGCAACGTCTGCCTCCAGAAAGTTGCCGAATCCGGTAAACCCGAAGCCATGCACGCAAAAATCGCTGAAGGAATGCTCAACAAATGGTTCGCCGACGTTGCCCTTCTCAAACAGCCCTGGCAGGGTGAAGCCAAAGAATCCGTCGAAGTCAAACTCGCTCAGTGCGCCAAAGCCGTCGACGACAAACTCTCAATCGTTTCCTTCAAACGCATCGTCATCGGTGAAGGCGCTGCCGCTGAAGAAGAAGCCGCTGAATAATCCAGCCGCTTAATTTTTTTGGGCCTCTTTTGAGGCCCTTTTTTTTCCTTTTTTCTATTTCGTGCTATGATATGATATTGGCGGAAAGAGCCGCTACTTTGCTTTTTTTGACACCTTCACACTAAACGGATTTTACTGGCAATGAAACGAATCATATTGACATCGCTTGCAATTTTTCTTCTTTCAGTGCCCGCCATGGCCCAGGACAAGGGCGCAGGAGGGGTCGGATACATCCCAGGTATGCCTGTTCCGCAGGCCTCGGCATCGGCTTCGTCTGACAGCGCATCCAACGCAGCAGCGTCTTCACAGGGCTCCAACGCCAATGAAGGCAAGATTTCCCGCGTGAGCGTCGCCGGAAAAGACAGCATGAAAAAAGACGAGCCCGAACCCGTTGAGGCACCGGCTGCAAACGTTGCCTACAAAGGCGTCACGCCTCCCTCAAGACTCGTTCCTGAAAATGAATCCACTTTCACGAAAACATCCGCAAACCAGCTCTCATGGATCGGTTTTTTACCTGACAGCAGCGGCCATCGCGTCTTCCTTCAGACCTCCAAAAATACTTCATACGAACGCCTTGCTTCCTCCGAAGACCGCGTTGAACTCCTTCTTAGCAACACAAAACTCGCAGTCTCAAACAACACCCGCGAACTCGATATGTCCTTCTTCCAGACCCCGTTCGCAAAAGCCCGCGCCATGCAGTCCGGTTCAGGCGTCAAGGTCGTCATTCAGCTTAAACAGGCAGCGCCCGTCGACATTCAACAGAATGACAACATCATTTCCATTACAGCAAGACAGTAATCGATGTTTTTGAGCGCGCCTGTTTCGCGGCACAGCCGCAAAATACGGCACGCATGAGCCGGGCTATCGACCTCGTCGATACGCCCGGCTTTTTTTAATGGGGGCGCCGCCTCCGGCGCTGTTTCGCGCATTCCCCTCCAATTCCGTTCTTGCCAATATGAACTAGTATGATAAAATTGGTTTGTTTGTATCTAAGGAAAAGGGTACTATGATCGAAACACTGGGTAAATATACAGTAGATGGTTATATCGCCGAAGGAGGCATGGCTCGCATCCTTCGCGCTAAAACAGAAGGAATAGGCGGGGTAAAAAAGACGGTTGCGCTCAAATGCCTAAAGGGCGCCCTGCAGGAAGACGACAACTTCGTCCAAATGCTCAGGGATGAAGCTCTCATTACCGTCAACATGACCCATAAAAATATCTGCCAGGTTTACGGACTTGAACATGACGGCGATACCTATTTCATGGTCATGGAACATATCGACGGCGTCAATCTGGCCGAACTAGCCAACTATCTGTTCAGCCTTAACCGCGTCTTCCCCGTCGAAGCCGCCGTCTTCATTGCCATGGAAATCTGCAGCGGCCTTTCCTATGCACACCGCCTGGCTGACGAATCAGGCGAATCCCTCGGCATTGTTCACCGCGACGTCACACCGCAGAATATCTGCATTTCAAAAGAAGGCGAGGTCAAACTTATCGACTTCGGCATCGCAAAAGCCAGACTCGCAACCCAGGAAACACAGGCCGGAGCCATCAAGGGAAAGTTCAATTACATGAGCCCGGAACAGGCTCGCGGCGACAGAGTCGATCAGAGAACCGACGTCTTTGCACTTGGTGCCGTTCTCTACGAAATGCTCTGCGGACACATGCTCTACCCACTCAGTCTGGACGAAAACCGCCTCCGAACCAAAGCCAGAATGGCTGACTTCGTCCCCATCGAAAGCTATTTGCCCGATCTGCCCGAAAAACTGAAAAGAATAGTCGCCAAAGCACTCGCCAGAGACATCAACCAGCGCTTCCCAACGTCCAGAGACTTTCTCCTCGCACTCACCCAGTTCTTCCACGATTCGTGCAAAGTTTATGATGCCCTGAATTTGTCCATGCTCGTCGAGAAGTACCTCGCGACCAAATCGCTCTCGTCCTCCAGCACGACAAACAAAGCCATCAAATCCAGCTCAACAAACCTGTCTGTCAAACGCGAAGTCAGCTTCGCGGCTAACACTTCCACATTTCCCATAGATTCAAGCGATACCGCAGTCATCAGCGTTGCCGAAACCAAACGCCTTTCCGAGGGAGGGGCCAATGACAGCTGTGATGAATCGGCGACAAATGTCTATTCAAAGGAAGCCTTTGAGGAGGCCGTCGCAGCCGGCGGAAGCATCCTCTCCGATGTGGCCCTCAACCGAAGCGTCGATCTCGATATCGAAGAAGTCAACCGCGATGAAACTGTCATGTACAATATCAACGCCGTCGACTACCTCTCACCTAATAAAAAAATCTTCTTCTACCTTGGCAAAATCAAAACCTCTGCCAAAACCCTTTTCCACAAAATCATCTCCCTCGACGAACGGACACTCACCATAGCCGCCATTTCTCTTATCGGCACCCTTCTTGTCGTCCTCATCCTGTTTTTTGCATTCGGAAGCGACGACGAAGAAAAAGCAAAAGTCACCGTCACGTCCGCCTCTTCGACTCAGGAAACTATCCGCACGATCAACATCGACAGCAATCCTTCCGGCGCCTCCATCTTTTTCCTGGACAAGGACTCCGGCATGACAACGCCGGCCGACATCAGTTCCGACAAAGACGTCATCATTCTCAAAATGCCCTTCTATCGGGATTCCTCACCCATTCATCTCAAATCAGCAGAAGTCGGAACGAATCTCAACGTCGAACTGGTCCCGCTTGAATGCCGTGTCAACTTCGACTCCGACCCCAGTGGCGCTACCGTCATCATCGATGAGCAGGAAAAAGGCAAAACGCCCATGACTTCTGTTCTTCCAATGAACAAAAAATATCATGTCACTCTGCGAAAATCTGGCTATAAATCAGTAACAGATACGATTGAGTGGACTTCCGACAGCGAACGTTCCCTCGATTTTTCAAAAGCATTAGAAAAAAAGTAAATTTGATCATCTGAAATATGGATTCTGCAAATTTTTCACACCCATGGGAACAGAAAATTATCCGTCTGGGCACAGATCCCCAAATGCCTCAAAGCCGAAAATGCGATGCAATTGGCGGCGATCTGGGCAGCGAATGCACGGATTTTGAAGTCACTGAGATTCCCGCCTATCTGCCCTCCGGCCAGGGAGATCACGTCTATCTTTTCGTTGAGAAAGTTGGACGTTCCTCTCAGGATGCCTTCAATGCCATCGAAAAAGCCTTCGGCGTCCGGGAAATTGATGTCGGCTATGCCGGAAAAAAAGACGTCCATGCCGTCACAAGACAGTGGTTCAGCGTGCAGACGAACCGTGATCCGGCCCCAGTAATCGAAGAGCTCAATGCCATTCCCTGGCTGAAGGTTATCGAGTCCTCTCGGCATACCAATAAAATACACATGGGACATCTTCGGGCAAATCGGTTCTGTGCCAGACTTTACCATGTTCAGGCCGAAGACAAGGCAATCGAAACAGCCTGCAGCGAGCTTCGAAACAGCGGATTTATCAACTATTTCGGGCTTCAGCGTTTTGGATTTGACGGCGAAAATGTTGCCCACGGCATCCGCGTCATCAATGGCGAAAAAGTCCGCCGCCAGATGCTCAAAATGTACGTGAGTGCCGTCCAGTCAGCTATATTCAATCTCGCCGCTGCAAGGCGTTATGCCGAATGCGGCTTCGATGTGTTTCAGGGCGATGTCATGCAGAAACAGAACGGTGCATGTTTCGTGTGTGACGATCCGGAAACCGACAGACAAAGAGCCCAGAACGGTGAAATCGCCGCCACGCTCTCCCTTCCCGGTAAAAAATATATGCACGGAAATGGTTTCACTGAAACGCTGGAACAGACTGCTTTGTCCGATTTTTTGCACCTTTGGAATGAAACGGACGACAATGCCGCCCAAAAGCTCTTCCGTCTTGCAGACGGAACGAGGAGAGCGTTATGGATTCGTCCCAATTTTTTAGAGTTTAAACGAATTGATTTAGAAACAGTCAGCATGACTTTTGAGCTCCCGCCAGGCTGCTATGCAACGGTTATGCTGCATCATTTATGCGGTTCTTCTTTCTCACGGTGAGGTATAGGTATGGCAAACGACATGTTGTATATGAAGAAAGTCAGAGAGCAGGCTAAATCCCTTTGCGAAACATTTGAGCTCGACAGCTTTATCGCCATGCTCAAACGACGCGGCCTGGAGCGTGTCAGCAATTATGTGGAGCTCTATACTTCGACGGGCTGGATCGTGCCGCTGGAAATCGGAAATAAAAAGCGTTACCACCGTGGCCACATGCTCGTTCTGCTCCGCCTCATGGAATGCAATGATCTTCAGTATCATGCAGGTATCATGGACGCATTTGATTTTGAAGACATCATGAGCCGACGCGCATATATGTGCGAACTTGAAGCCGAAAATGTCCGGGATGATGCACGCCGTATTGCACAGCTTTTCAACTGGATCTGGAGCGAAAATGCCAAGGATTTTCAGCCCATTAATGCCGTTCATGCCAAAGCCATCATCGATATTTCCCTCGATCAGCTCGATCCAAACGGCTTCTATGAAAATCTCGGCGCTTCAGAGGCTGACGGCACCATCAAACTCGTTCAGGATCTCCTCACGATGCAGTCCGAAATCGACGGACTCGTCGCAATGGCCAGTGAAAGCGGCCTCAACATCCCAACAGTCCAGTACATCTACGACAGAAAGCAGCGCACCGAAGAAGTCCGCTCATTCCTTCTTCCCCTCGACTCTCCTTTCCTCGCAATTCCTACGAGAGATATGAATGCCGATGAACGACTCGAATTCATCCGCACAAGAAATGAACTCCTCGTCAACAAAAAGTACGCTGAACTCATCGAGTTTTATGACGCTCACAACTATCTGTTCGAAAATGAACTCGAAAGACATGCCAGCCTCTGCGTCTGCATGGGACATATTTACGGAGACCTTCTCAAAGACAGCGAAAAAGCAGCCGCCTCATTCAAAGAAGCACTTGAATACGACTGCTCCAATCAAAAAGCTTTTGAAGAAATCAGCCACCATCTGCGGGAAGCTCAAAAATGGCCCGAACTCGTCGAGCTTTTCTCCAATCATTGGGATACCATCGACGATCCGGCAAAACGCTGCGCTCTTATCCTTGACTGCGCCCAGATTCAGGCCTTCAAATGCCAGAACATTGATGAAGCACTCGGCCTCTATGAACGCTGCATGATCGAAGGTTATCCAGGGAATACATTCGACGAGCTCTATAAAATTATCAACGGGCTCATGGAGAATAATACCGATTCCGAAAAGCTCCGCGCTCTCGTTACGCTTACGCTCCATATCGTCAACTTCTCTCAGTGTGACAAAGTCGAAGCACTTCAGAAAAAATTCAGCACTTCAAGCGAACCCCTCGCACAGTGCCTGACCAAATTGATCGACGCCGGTATTCAAAGCTTCAAAGGCGATCAGCCTCAGGCTCTCGAAACGCTTTGCGATGCCGTCGAACTTGCCCCCAATACCAATCTCATCGACGGAATGCTCCTTCGAATTTGCAACAAAATGCGCTCCATCAGCGAATTCCGTTCCGGTATCAGCGAACTTGAAGCCAAGTCTCTGGCCTCTCGCGACCTCGCAAATATCTGGCTTCGCGTCGCAAACGTCCTGCTCCGCTCCCCAATCTACGAAAACATCGCGCTTGAATATGCTGAAAAAGCTGTCGTCGCCGATGCCGCAAACAATGAAGCCATCGATCTGTGCTACAATATCGCAACAAAATCTTCACAGCAGGCACGTGCTTTCATTTATGCCTCCCTCAAAGCCGCAAGAGCCAAGAATCCCAAAATTAAGGCTGAACTTGAAAATACATGCAACGAACTCAAGCTTTCGTTCTCTGAAGACGATGACAATCTGATTTCAGCATACGAAACCATGCTTCAGTTTGATGACCTCAAGGATGGCGTTGAAGAGGGACTGCGAGCTCTCATCACCGATGTCTCAAACGAAAGAGCCATTTCCATTCTCCAACGCGTCGAACCCAAATGCATGTCACAGGGCATGTCCAAACTCGTCGGCGATCTCTACAAGAGCGTCATCGAACGCGACATCTCTTCCGATGCTAAAAAAGGTCTTCTCGAACGTTACGTCGGTTTCATGCTGGGACAGGGCGCCTCACTCGATGTCGAAGAATTTATCCCCATTCATGCTCAGCTCTACGCTTTATCACCAAGCGACCGACTCTTCACCATGTTCAAGTCTGTCGCACACGAAAACGAAGGTTACATCAGAGCCTGGACGGACTTCCTCGAAGACGCCATTCCAACCATCGATGATATCACTTGCGTTCGCAAGCTGCGCATGACCATCGCCGCCTGTTACACCACGGTTATCAACGACCCAGAAAAAGCCGCCGACGCTTTCGCCAACCTTCTAAAGGTTGCTCCCGACAATGCAGCTGCTTTCAAATCCTGCTTCGCCTCATTTGAACGTCTCGAACGATACTTTGACTGCGTCGAAATCACAAAAGCTTTCCCGCTGGACAAACTTCCGCTCCAGGAACGCTTCAACTTCGCACTCAAATCTCTCACATTTGCGCTGGTCCATCTCTACGATACCAAAGCTATGAAGTTCTTTGTCGATCTCATCATTAAAGACGATGAAGCCGTTATCCCCGCCGTCTTCGATCAGCTTCTCGAAAAATCCGCTGCGACAAACCTCGACAAAGATCAGCTCCTGTGTTTCCTCGAACAGCTTGAAACCAATGTCCCGGAATGGTCGTCCATCACCATGAAACTCTGCAGAGCCAAACTCATGGCAGAAACCGATCACTTGGACGATCTCGTCGCACTCATGACCCCCGATCTCGTTCCTTTGGTTCAGAAATATGATTTCCTCGATCGGGTACTCAATATCATCAAAGCTCTCGACAGTGAGTCGGATGCCTGCAAAACACTCAGTGAAATCTGGATCCCGAAACCGAGTGAAAACAAAACGAAACCTGCTCCCGCAGCCGCTCCCAACCCCTCCATGTCGAATCTGTCAACCATTGATGCACTCGTCAAAGAATGCAGTGACAAAATCGATGACGAATACTTCGGCAATATCATCGAAAGCGCTCTCAATTCGCTTACGCCCGATCTCAAGACTCAGCTCTGTCTCAAACTCGGCGCTCTCTATGAATCGAGAAAACGCATGCCTCAGGCTGAAGATTACTTCAAACGAGCCTTCTCATTCACTCAGTCTCTCGAACTGCTCGAATTCTACAAACGAAACAAACTCTTCAAAAAAGCCCTTAAAATCGTCAAATTCAAACTCTCAAAAGCCACTGACGAAACCAAAAATGCCGTCAAACTTGAGCTCGCCATGCTCTATTCTCAGATCGGTGATTTCAAAAACACAATCGCAGTTCCCGACGATGTTCTCGCCAATAAAGCCGGCATGGATAGTGCCGCCATCATCGCAATCTATCGCCAGAAAGCCGCTGCCCTGATGGCTTCCGGACTCGCTTCTGATGCCGCTTCTTGCCTCGAACAGTGCAGCAACATAGAGACCGATCCAAAACAGAAAGAAGACATCGATCTCGACAGAGGTCTTCTCCTTTATTCATTTGCCCCCGCTGACGCAAAAAAACTTCAGCAGGCTCTCATGTTCAAAGGTGTCAAATCGGACAAAATGACGCTTCTCTCGCTCTTCTTTGATATCGATTCCGAACGTTACACCGAAGCTCAGAACAAGATTGCTCTATTGGCAAAATCATCCAATCCTGCACTCGTTCTCTCCTCCCTTGAACAAAAACTCAGAATGCAAAAGAAACGCGATGACAGCATCGACGAGCAAAAAGCTACGGCTAAGGAAATTCTGGCTCTCGCTCCTGCCCATGCCGAGGCTAAAGCCCTTGTAGAAGGCTAAGTTCGCCCTCATTTAAAAGCCGCCTTTGGGCGGCTTTTTTTTCATCATGACGCCCCCATGAAAACCCGACAAAGGCATCGCTTTTTATCCATTATTGTCTGTTTTTATTCCATTTTTTTGATGGCGCAGACCCCCTATGAGTTCTTTGAAATCTATTCCATTGACCCACCTTTTTCATCCCCGGAATACTCTGTTTCTATTCCTCGAATGCCCTCTTCGCTCTACCTCGACACTCAAACTCAGAAAGCCGGCGACCTGAAACTCACGGATCCTTTTGCCCCACCCGTTGGAACGCTCATCCGAAGAACGGTTTTTTCAAAAATCATTCACGACAGCGAACAGCACTTTCGCATCGTCCCGGACGAGAGTTCATGCCGTCCATACCGGTATAATACGCCGTCTCCGGACCTGACTTTTCATCGAAGTGCCTTGCTCTATCTGGATATTTCGCCGGACGAAATGATCGACATCCCCTCCGACTCTCCCGAAATGCAAATTCTCGCATTCCAGAGTGAACGAATCGATGGAGAAGCCAATTCATCGCTTATGCTTTATCAATGCCCGGACGATCGCTTTGCAGTCAAAGGAACTGTTCAGGGACGTTTCCGGATTGCATACGAAACCGTGACGAAACCAGATTCAACGAAACCCAAACCGGCCTCTTTTTTTGCCGGCATTAAACAAGACGCGCCACGACAAATCCACCCCAAAGACCTTCTCGTCATTCGCGATATCGTCAAGCATCATCCGAAACTGAAAAAAATCATGGAAACCCCGGATCCGCTTCCCGAACTCATCCAATTTTTTCAATCATTTAAGAGCGAATCTCTGGAAACACAGTTCGAGGCAAGCCCGTCGTCATGGGCCGGGAAGCAGATTTTAAGCGAGGAAAAGGGCCTGTGCCGCCATCGAGTGTTTTTGTTTATGATCATTGCACAGGCGTGGGGGTATCAGGTCAGAATTGCCGCAAATGAAACCCATGCCTTTGCAGAAGTGAACAAGGACGACCGATGGTATCCTCTGGAACTAGGCGGAAATGCACGATCACTGACAATTCAGTCTACCAATCCGACGCGTCCCAAACGATATTTCTCCGACATGTCATTTCTCGATACCGAGACGCTCGATGACGGGAAATTGCCGCAAAAGCCGGGTTCAAATCAGGAGTCAAATCAAAATACGCCGCAGGCCGCGCCCGATCGTAATGTCCATCATGAGATGCCGTCACGGCAGCCATTTTCAACAGATTTTTCAGTTCCACCAGAGCCAAAGGCTCCTGTGTATGAGTTTATTTCGCAGGAGCCATTCACGAGCCGTATGACACGCAACAAAGCCATTGTAATCAAAGGTCAGATGGTCGGTGACAGGAAACAGCCGCTGTCAAATCGAGTTTTTGCACTTATACTGAGTCATGGCCGTGAGCAAAAGTACTGGATATTTCAGACGGATGAAGCTGGCAAAATTGAGGGAGAGGTCACGTTTCCGCCGGACTGGCCGCTAGGCGCATCGGAATTGGAGTGGAAAGAAATCGAACGATGAGGGATGCGTATGCAATAGCATCCCTGCTTTGCCCGTATGCCGCAGGGCATAGGGCAAGGCGCCGTGCGTATGCACCATAGCACGGCGCGTACATATTCATGATTGAAAACCAATTATCAAACTGATACACTAAGAAAAGTGTTGTTTTGGGAGGAATTATCGTGAAAAAGCTGTTCTTATCATTGTTTATTTTGGCATTGGGAATTCCCGTTTTGTATGGCTGTTCTGCCGATACGCATTACGATTCGGTCAGTTCCGATATTAGCATAAACATTGCCCCGGAAGACAACGACGGAGAACCGGTTGTTGTTCGTCAACGTTTCCAGTTTGATCGCGATCTCACAACCGTTTCCTCCATGACGCTTTATGAAGCCTGGCTCTCCTCACCGACCGCCGGCCCCAGGGCTGATCGCGAAGAAGTCGAACGCATTGACGATAGCTACACGCTCGATATCGTCAAATCCATCTCCGTTTCTATCGTAGAAAACGATGAGGATACAGAACAAAAACCGGTTTTCTGGATGATGATTCCTTCGTCCGATCTTCACCACCACCACGCCTTATTCTCTGAATTCAACATCGGTGATCTGCGCGCCTTCATGGACAAATATCAGCAGCTTGAAGTCGAAATTAATATCGCCCTTGAACCTTATTATGCCATGAAATACTGGCGCGATATTTGTAGTATGTCTGACACCTGCACAGTAACACTGCCGTTCTCCATGCAGTTTAAAATGGAAGACTGATATCCTTCGTCCGGGTGAACTCATCCTGTTTGCCCGCCTTTCCTCCTTACTTTTTCTTTTGTGTCGAACGGAAAATGCGTCATCTGCTCCGCGCTCTTGTTTGCCTTCTGGCTATTTCTTGTTTCTCCGGCTGCACCGCTAAAGTCTCTCAGGATGCCGAAGAAGCCGTCTCTGCATATAACGATTTTATCGATGCCCTCCGCGCCTGCGGTCAAGACCCTGTTTATCAGAAAAAACCTGATAAACAGGAATGCGATAAAATGAAAATCTTCAACGCCCTCGATTTCCAGAGCAGAAACCTTTACCTCGAAGCATACACGTCTCTGCAACGAATGGATCGTATCATCGAAACTTATTTCGACTCCATCGAACACAAAGACATGAAACTTCGTACCGGGACTTTCGTTCTCACCAATGAAACTGAGCCCATCACTGATTACGAGGCTCTTTTCAGACATCTTTTCAATCCTGAAAAAATCGTCTTCAACGAAAGCACAAACTCCGGCCTTCAGTTCCGGAAAGACGAAGTTATCGACAAAAATACCGTCATCATTTACACGTATCAGAAAAATCAAACTTTCAAAATGATTCGTGAAGATGACGGCGTTTGGAGAACCTCCGGACTCATTGATTTCATTTCCGATTCTCTTGACCCCATTTTCTCAAGTGAAACGGCCATGAAAGAATATGCCAAAGGCAACTTCGAGGCTGAACTCAACCGACGTGCCACTGTCCTCAAATATTTCCTCGTTCAGGTCGGCACTCAGAAACGACTGCTCATCGAAATGCAAAAACAACAGGCCGCCGCACAGGTGCCTGAACAGGCCGCCAACTGATTTCAATGCGTCAGGTAAATACGCTTTCGGGCTTTGGCTTCGCCAAAGCCCTTATTTTTGGCGAATACGCCGTCATGCACGGCGCCTACGGTCTCGTCGCTTCTCTCGATACACCCTGCACCGTTTCGTTTGATAATACCTCTGATTCCGATATCGACGACTCCGCTTCTTCGCCTCTCAGGGCCGCTCTGCATCAGTGTCTGCATCAGTTCTCTTCGATCGAGACCACACTAAAGATCGATAACAGCGCCTTTTTTGATGAACACCACATCAAACTCGGAATCGGCTCCAGTGCCGCAGCTTTTGCCGCACTCTTCGATCTCTTACGACAAACTGCCACGGACAAACCTTTTGACGATATCGATGTCATTCAAGCCCATCGACAATTCCAAAACGGACTCGGCTCCGGAATCGACGTACTCGCAGCCATTCACGGAGGCATTCAGCTCATTCATCAATGCCCCCATCACCCGGTCCGGACTCCTATTCCCGAACAAAATCTGCCCCCTTTCGCCCTCATCGCTACCCACTCCCAGGCTCCGACCTCCACTTTCATTCAGGCTGCAAAGTCCGTCGAAAATTCTCACGATTACCAACTTATCATCCACGACCTGTCTGAGCTCTATCATGACCTCGCAAATTCCGTCATTCTTGCCAATAAAATCGATTTTTTAGAACAAATCGAAAACGTTTCTGCGTTACTATCCAGGCTGGAAAAAGTCATTGGTCTGACAATTATCCCGACAGGGTTTGACGACATCAAAAAAATCGCACAATCCTGCGGCGTCACCATAAAAACTTCCGGCGCCGGCGGCGGCGATATCCTCATCGCCATGGCTCTTTCTTCACAACAACTCGATCTTTTCTGCGACAGGCTCCCCAATGGCCTGACGCGGCTACCCTTTCATATTGCGCCTTCACGATGAACGAGACGATGCAAAAACTCGCCAATGACAACGAACACTTCCTCGAAAAACTTTACATCGCCGTTTCAATTGAAGCCCTTGCCCTGGAAATTCCCCTCGTCTCGATCATCTTTTATTACCTCGGCATGACCACTTTTGCTGTCCTTCAGGCCATCGGATCGACACTCATGATCCTGCTCGTCGGAAGCGGAATACTCCATTTCAGAAAAAATCATCTGAAAAAACGCGTCATAGCCGCACTTCATGAAAACAATATTCCTGAAGATACTTTTCACGCTTTCCTGAAGACCCCTGAGTGCAACTGCGAATTTCTGCTCGCACTGTTCACACCGCCCAATAACGATCAGAAGTCTTCCGATTCCCCTACCCCCTAGCCACTTATTCCGACTATGTCCGATTTTTTCACACAGGCCTTCGACTTTCTCGCGAAAGGCGGCGTCCTGATGATTTTCATTTTTCTGTGCTCCATCGCTTCCATCGTTTTCTTCATCGAACGCATGATCGCTCTTTCCGGAGCCTCGCGAACCACCAAACAACTCCGCACTTCCCTGATTGAAGCTGTCAAAGACGGCCAGTTTGAACGCGCACTGATGCTTTGCGACAACCATGTCTGCCCTTTAAGCCGACTCGCACAAACGGCTATCAGCAATCGACATCTCTCGCGAGAAGCCATTCAAGAAGCCGTTGCCGACGAGGGAAAACGCCAGTTTGCTAAACTCAACCGCTTCATTCCCGCACTCGGCGTTATCGCCTCCATCTCCCCGCTTCTCGGGCTTCTTGGAACCGTGACCGGTATGATTCAGGTCTTTAGCAATCTGGCCGACGAATATGCCGCCGGCGCTCACGCAAACCCTGGAATGCTCGCCGGCGGCATCTGGGAAGCCCTCCTGACAACTGCCGCCGGCCTTTGCGTCGCCATTCCCGCATTCCTGCTCCACCGCATACTTAATGCAAAACTCGATGCCCTTTGGCTCGAACTCGAAGAAGACTCCACTCACATTATCGATCTCATCGTTCCACCAAAAGCCCGTGACGCGTCAGCCGCATCAACCGGCACTCAGACACCATCGGCCTCGACTTCACCCAATGATGCTCACGCCAAATCGTCCGAAAACACCGCCAATGATGCGCATAAGGACACGGCAAAATCATGAATCTCGAACGCCCCGCATCCCGATTCTCCCCCAGTCTCGATATCACGCCCCTCATCGATGTCGTCTTTCTTCTGCTCGTCTTTCTCCTTCTCACGATGACGTTCACGGAAGAAAAAACGGAAATCGAAGAAGCCATTATCGATATCGAACTCGCAAAATCATCGACGACTCAACCCCCGATGAAACACGAATCACTGACGCTTCTTATCGATGAAAAAGGCAATCTCTATCAGTCCGACGAAGCCGTGCCCCGAACTAACGAACAGCTCAAACTTTTTCTCGCCGAAAAGCTCCTCTCGGATCCCGATTTGAGCGTCAATGTTAAAGCCGATCACCGTGCACGCCATGGGCAGGTCATCAATGCCCTCGATCTGCTCAAGGAACTCGGCATTCAAAAAGTTCATCTCGTTATCGAAAAGAAAACAAAATAATTATGCTCGACACCATCTTAAAAAATCTGCTCGATTCATACGAAAAATATCCCGACATGATCAATACAGGTGTTCTTGCGCTCCCCACACGCGAATGCGTGACAGACCTGACCCATCAGCTCGAACGCCTCCTGTATCCGGGTCTGATAACCAGTCAAGAGGCCGGATGCGGCTTTTCCTATCACATCGGAAGCCATCTGGCCGACATCGATTCGACGCTCAGGGAACTCGTCAAAAACTGCCTGAATTACGCCTCACAGCATCCGCAAAACAGAATGTCAATGCCCGCTGGCTGCAATCTTGAACAGCGTTTGGAATCGATCATGACAGACTTTTGGGAGCACCTTCCCGAAATCCGCGACATTATTCACGTCGATCTCCAGGCAGCCTGGCAGGGCGATCCTGCTGCGAAAAGCTATGCCGAAATCATCCTCGCCTACCCCGGTCTTCGCGCCCTCGGCATTCACCGTCTCGCCCATCGACTGCATCAAAATGGCGTGCCCATCCTCCCTCGAATGATGAGTGAATACGTCCACAACCGAACGGGAATCGACATACATCCCGGCGCACAAATCGGCCCGGGGCTCTTTATCGATCACGGTACCGGTGTCGTCATTGGCGAAACAACGATCATCGGTCGACATGTCAAAATCTATCAGGGCGTAACGCTCGGAGCACTCAGCATTCCCGATCCGGACTCCGGCGATCACTCCAAACGCCATCCTACCATCGAAGACGACGTCACAATCTATGCTAATTCAACGATTCTTGGCGGCCAAACGACGATCGGCGCGCGCTGCGTCATTGGGTCAAACGTCTGGCTTACGCACTCCGTGGCTCCCGATACCAAGGTGCTTTTTGTGCAGCCCGATCTGCATATAAAATCTTCCGTTCCACAATAAAATGCAGGCCCCCTATGCGCTGCTGGCGCATACGGATGGCCCTGCCGGCCTATGCGCACTGCGGCGCATACGTCCGGCAAACGCCGCTTCTCACGTACGCGGCGTTACTTTTTTTCTTCGGCTTTTTCCGAACGCGCCCCCGCTTTTGCCTCCTGCTCTTTCTGCTGTTCACGCTGGCGAACGGCTTCGGACTCAATCTCTTTAATCCCGGTGAAATTGACCGAAATGCGGATTGAATAATCGCAAAGATAATGGCGATAATCCGGTGAAGCAACTTCGGGCGCAAGTTCCGGGGCCATCAGCTCAAGAGCAGTCTTCATATCCGGTATTCTGCAATGCCACTGATGCGGCAGAATTTCCGCGACGTAAGCCGGTGCATCATTCGTTTCAAGACGAAGACTGAGCGTCTGCGTAATCTCGATTGGACGCCCCTGACCATAGACCGCAAATGTATACGGTTCCCCGGGCTGCACCTTGACCTGCGACATACTTCCCGTCGACTTCAATACCATCAAAGGCTCGCTCATGAAGTAAACTCGCGTGTCCGGCGAATCCGTTTCAATCGTGATCGAGCCATACAGCCCAAACGGATGTTCCGAGAGCGTCTTTAATAACGACTTCGTGGCATCCGGAAGATCCGGGGAAATCAGCGGCTCTTTTGTTTCCAAAACGCTCATGCTAAAGCCGGATGCCGCCTGCAAAAGAAGCGGATGAAGCGTCAGCGATGACTTCAGTGCGTCGCGCTGTTTTGTTTCATCAATGACGAGCGGTTTTACAGCCTGCGCATAGCGTTCGCGGAAGACAATCTCCCTAAATACCGTCCATTCACACGCATCGACATCCTGAATCTTCGGCAATTCCGCACATGCATCGACGCGAGGCGTAACATCCGGTTCTAACACAATCTTCTTGAACGATTTCTGCAAAGGATTTTTGCCCGGCTTGTTGCTCGGAAACCAGTCGTAATACGCGATGGAACGCGTGAGCGGTTTAAACCCTTCCGCTGCAAAGCTGAACTTCAAAACCGTATCTTCTTTAATGGGAAGGTTCTGAATCCACGTCGATTCCCGCGCTCTGAGCTCCGTATAACTGCCATCCTGAGAACGCGCATACAACGGTTTGCCATCCATCGCGATCGCGACATTCGGCGGAAATGAATCCAGAAATGCAATATCGGCATACTCGATGCGGTTGCGGCGCGCTTCTTCTTCCGCGATTTGACGATCGTGCTCCGCAATCGCGCGTTCCTCTTCCTGTTTCTCAAGAAGATACTCAAACCCCACCCAGGCACCAATACTGGCTGCAATCACACACAGCGTCACCACTATTGCGACAAAAGGCCGTATGCCAAGTCTCTTTTTTTCGACTTTGACTTTGCCTCGTTCGGAAAGCGGCTTGTTGAGCCCCAACAAAGCCTGAATGGCAGCATGATCGTCTGCCATGCGCTCTAATTCAGACTTGGGTGCCGCAACCGGATGTACTTCTTCTTTTGAAATATCAGTCCTGGATTCGACAGCCTCATCCTCTTTGACATTTTCTTTTGCATCATTCTCGGCTGTCTCTTGTGATGACGCTGAGTCATTCACGACCTCATCCGACGATTCATTGTCAACTCCGGGATCATTCTCAACTGAATTCTGAATCGTTTCCTTTGCTTCCTGGTCAGCCATTTCATTTCCTAATTGATGTCATAATAAAAATGGGAGCTATCCATTTAACCCATAAATTGCGCGTCTTTTTAACCGTTCTCCCCTGAAATGGCAATCAGAACAAGCCAAAACACAGGCGCAGTTTCCAGCATTTGTGTCTGTTATGTTCTCGATTTGTTACGAAACATATCCATTTGTCATCGTCTCGCAAAATCAACGATTTTCTGCTAAATGGCAGCGCCGGCACGGTACCTTTTTTATCTTTTTTCCGCGTCCGGAATTCGTGTTTTGTTGAACTCATCTTTATTCGATTAAAGGCTATTCCATGTCCGAAACAAAACCAGAAGAAAACAAACCAGAAGAGGTCACCGGTTCAAAAAAACCGATGTCGTTTGCGGCCATCTTTAAAAATCTCATTCCGTACGTCAGCCCGCATAAAATCATCATTGGCATCATTCTCGCGCTGACCGTACTCAGTTCAGGACTTGCACAGGTCAACGCACTCGTCCTGAACTGGGCAGTCAATTCCGTCAATGATCTCGTGGGAACGACCCATCAAAACATGTTTGCCGACGGCTTTAAAATCCTCGTCACGATCAGCTCCATTCTTATCGCCAAAGAAGTTTTGGTAGCCCTGACGTCGTTTTGTCAGAAATTTCTCGGTGCAAAGCTCAGAATTTCGATTTCCAAAGCCCTGGCTCTCAAAGCAGTGGATCGTATTCTGACCTATCGAATGGCTTTTTTTGGCGCAAAAGACAACGATGCCGGCAAACTGCAGACCCGAATTGATCGCGGCGTTGAAAGCCTCACAAGGCTAGTGAACAACTTTTTCCTCGATATCCTTCCTCTCGTTGTCAGTGCACTTCTCGCACTCGGGCTCATGTTCAATTCGAGCTGGAAAGTTGCCCTTGTTTCCGTCGTCGTCATTCCCATTTTCTTTGGCATTACCATTCTTCAAGGCAAAAAGCTTCGCGGATGGCGCGAAAATCACAGGCATTACCGTGAAACCAAAAGCCACGCAATCCTCAATCTCATTCAGTCAATTTCCGTCATCAAATCCTTCAATCGCGAACCCATTGAATCCGATAAACAGTACGATCTCCAGGAACAAATCACGACCAATCAGCTCCAGACCAATCGAACCGGCTTTATTTTTGACGGACTCAAATCATTTATCGAACAGCTCGGTGTCGTCGTCATCATCATCATTTCAGCTGCACTCGTCATTCAGGGTGAACTCGAAATCGGTGCCATCATGATGCAGGTCATGCTCTACAACAACGTCTCCTCCCCCATTCGTCAGCTCCATCGCATTTACGACGATATGAACGATGCACTCGTCTATTCCGAAGGCTATTTCGAAGTCATTTCAGCCGACGAAGAAATCGAAGACAGAGGCTCAAAAAAAGCCGACGATTTCGATCCGACATTTGTCGTCAAAAACGTCGATTTCACCTATCCCAATGGACCTAAAGCTCTCAAAGACGTGTCTCTTACGATTGAAAAAGGCAAGATTACGGCTCTCGTCGGTCTGTCCGGTGCAGGCAAAACAACACTTATCAATCTGCTCGACAAATTCTATACCCCATCCTCCGGTTCCATTACATTGGGCGGCATTCCCATCCAGGAGATCGACACCGAATTTCTTCGCGATAAAGTCGGTATTGTTATGCAGAAAAACCATATTTTCGATGGCTCTATTGAAGAAAACATTCTCTATGGACGTCCCAATGCCACACACGAAGAAGTCATTCAGGCCGCAAAAGATGCCTTCATTTATGACCAAATCATGGAACTTCCCAAACAGTTTGAAACACTCGCCACACAGCTCTCCGGCGGACAGCAGCAGCGAATCGCAATTGCCCGTATTTTCCTCAAAAATCCGCCCATTCTCTTCCTCGATGAACCCACGGCTTCACTCGATGCCATTGCAACTGAACAAATCAAAAACAGCATTGATGCCATTAAGAAAAATCGAACCGTTGTCATCATTTCTCACAGCATTTCACAGATCATTGATGCCGATATCATCTATGCGATGAAACAGGGACAGATCGTCGAACACGGAAAACACGAGGACCTCTACAAACAAAAAGGCGTCTATCACGACATCTTCGATGCTTCGGCACGTTCCCTCAACATCGTCAAACTCGCCCAAACGTTTGACATCGACGGTGATGGAAAAATCGACATTCTCCCCGGCGATGATTTCCGTGACGATGAACGCGATGACTTCTATATCCTCGGCGACTAATCATTCATACTGACGAAAGCCAATCATCACGCCTCACAGCGAGGCGTGATTTTTTTTTGCCCGGATATTCTCAGCCATTGAGCAGAGACCAGAGGCGAACGGGCTTGACGCATCGATTTCCGTTCTGCCAGGCGGCTTTAACAAATCGTCCGAGAAGGCCTCTGAGGTCTGAAAGTGCGACGACGTCGTCGATGTCGCCGCGAATGGCTGCCGCCAACGGTGCCGAATTTAGAGTTTGTTTTTGGATGGTTTCGGCTTTATTTTTTTCAAGTAAAAGACGCGCATCCGATCCTTCCGGAGTCGAAGCAATTTTTCGATCGAAAAGAGTTCCTGCAAGAGTTTCGGACGCCATGACTTCCAATTTTGTCAGGACCGTTGCAACGACAAAAGCCGGATGAAAAGGCGCACCTTTCATGGCGTAATAGCCGGCGCCGGAAGCTTTTCTGAGCAAAACAGTCATGTGCGCCGGCGTCTTCCTTTCATCCTCCGACAGCTCTCTCAAAAGCATGGCACCGTGCCTCAAAAGCCCCGAATATTCGGCCTCAACACCGATATCAAACCCCGAAACATCCTGAAACCAGATGACGGGAACGCCATCCGAATTGGCGGCTTCACAAACCTGGCGCATCTTCGTGATGCCTTCTCGATAGAGAATGCCGCCGCCATGAACCCGATTTTCTTCATCTCGCGTGATTTCTGTGCGATTAGCAATCAACACGACGGGAAGTCCCTCTATGAGCGCAAAAACCGCAAGAATTTCCCGCCCTGTGTCATCGTGAAGAAACTCGATTTGTCCCGCATCGACGATTCGAGACAATATTTGCTGAATATCGGTCGGCTTTGACAAATCGGCGGGAAGCAAATGATAGAGTTCATCGATATCAAATGGCGGCTGAACCGTCTCCTCCAATCGATAAAAATCATTGGCTGAACTCGGCATTTTTTCGGCCCATTCCCGCAATTTTTCGATGGCAGATCGATCATCGCACACCCGACATTCGGCACATCCCGAGTGATGAACATGAACTGCCGGACTCCCCAGACGAGCATCACAACACCCTCTTGAATGCGATGTAATCGCACTGCCGCCAATGCACATGCTTGCCTGTTCCGTCATAACGATTTTATCGCATAACAGCGGCATATAGCCGCCCCCGGCAATACAGTCGCCAAAGATTCCGGCGACCTGCAGAATGCCGCATCGATTGAGCTGCGCCTGTTTTTCAAAAATGCCGCCAGCCCCATGTTCTGATGCATAAGTCTGTTCCTGGTGCGCCAGGTAAAGCCCCGCACACTCGATGAGATAAAAGACAGGAATCTGAAGGCGTTTTGCGATATCCAGTGCGTGAATTATCTTTTCCGGACTTCCCGGCCACCACGATCCTGCCGTTATCGTATTGTCATTGGCTACGATAATCGCCTGACGTCCTTTGATGCACCCCAAAGCGGTAATCACACCAAGGCGATACGGTTTATTCCGCCCTTCTACCGGCCGATCATATCCAGCCAGTTCCTGAAAAAACCATGGTTCCTCGTCACACAAAAGGCGAACACGCGCCTCGGCCGTCAATCGCCCGCGAGCTTCGATGCGACTGACCACTCCATCAGGCCGCGTCGTTGAAATCTCCTGCTTTCTTTCCCTGATTTCGTCTTCTTTTGATGCAATTTCGTTCGCATCTGTGGGGTGATATTCTTTAATTGCCGATCCGATATTCTGAAAATTGATCATTTTTTTCCAAAAAACAACGCCCGTCCAGGGCATGTCTCATTCACGATTTTGTCGCAACAAACTGCTGAATTTCAGCGACAAAACGTTCGCCATATTGCTCTATTTTGTGTGTGCCGACACCTGAAATTGTTTGAAAAGCATCCAATGTTGTCGGTTTTCTGACAGCCATTTCACGCAGACTTTTATCCGAAAAAATGACAAATGCCGCCACCTTTTGGTCTTTTGCGAGCTCCCTTCGAAGACCGCGCAAAACCTGAAAAAGATCGTCCTCTTCTTCACTCAGATCATTCAAATCGCGTTCACCTTTTGCCTGACGTTTTTCGCGCCCTTTGACCGCAAAATCTTTGTGATCGACGACGGCCAGTTCGGCTTTTGTCCGGCCATAGAGAACATCCTTGCCCGAATTTGTGACCTTGAGATGACTGTTTTCGCGATCATCGATTTCCAGAAAACCCAGCTGAATCATCTGCAGGAGATAGTCCTGCCACTCGCGCTGCGTATGATCGCGCCCGACCCCAAACGTCTTGATTTGATCATATCTCATGGCAGTGATTTCAGGCGAACACAAACCGCGAACGATATCGATAACGGTCCCAAAACCTATCGCCTGCCCCGTTCTCATGATTGCGGACAAGACCTTTTGAACCTCGATGGTTCCGTCAAATCGCTGGGGCGGATTCTGGCACACATCACAATTACCGCAGTCATGATCCATATTTTCGCCAAAGTAATTGAGCAGGATTCGGCGGCGGCAAATCTGGCTTTCGGCATATTTCTGCATGCGCTCGAGTTTTGTATAGTTGCACTCCGACTGACCGCTTTCCTGGGCGAACTTGCGAAGCATAATGATATCGCCGACGTTATAAAACAGAACCGTCTCACAATTGAGCCCGTCGCGTCCCCCGCGACCAATCTCCTGATAGTAGCTCTCGATGCTTTTCGGGAGGTTGTAATGCGCGACAAATCTGACGTTGCTCTTGTCGATCCCCATGCCGAACGCAATCGTTGCACAAACCACATTCACTTTTTCCTGAAGGAAATCGTCCTGAACGCGAGCGCGCACATCGTTTTCGAGCCCCGCATGATAAGCCTGTGCATTGATGCCGGCTTCCTGGAGTTTTAAGGCCAGTTTTTCTGTCGTATTGCGGGAGAGACAGTAGATGATTCCAGACTCATGGGGGTGCCTTCGAATCAACGCCTCGACGGCTTTGAACTTCTCTTTTGCGTTGTAACCGCGTCGAACGTCGAGCGACAGATTCGGGCGATCGAAACTGCACATAAAGACTTTGACTTCACCCTCGTTATCCGGTTTGAGCCGAAGCTGACTGACGATATCCCTGCGTGTAACCTTATCGGCTGTTGCCGTAAAGGCAGCAATGGGAACCCCCGGAAAATCCTGATGAAGAAACGAGAGCTGGGTGTATTCCGGCCTGAAATCATGCCCCCATTGAGAGATGCAGTGTGCCTCGTCAATGGCAAACAGACTGATCTCAATCTGAGAGAGCAGATAATCTTTTTCGGCGATAAGTTTTTCCGGAGACAGGTAAAGGAGTTTAATTTCACCGGCAAGGATCTGTTTTCGAAGCCGCTGATTTTCCTCAGCCGAAGCACTGCTGTTGAGTGCAGCCGCTCTGATACCGTTCGATTCGAGCGCATCAACCTGGTCTTTCATGAGAGAAATCAAGGGCGAAATGACGACCGCAGTCCCCGGGAGCATCATGGCCGGAAGCTGAAAACAGATGCTCTTTCCGCCCCCGGTCGGCATCAGGACGAGGCAGTCTTTTCGTTCAATGAGATGCGAAACGATCTCCTGTTGAAGCGGCCGAAACTTATCGTAACCAAAGTATTTTTTGAGACTCTCGATCATAGACAAAACAGTAAAAAAAAGCCGCCGTATGCCCCTGGCATAGGCAGCTTGCGAAGTCGTATCGCAGGCGGCTCAGGCCGTCTGCGATAGACGAAGCAGACTATTTACACGTTCCACTGGAGCAGGACAAGCCTTTGGCTTTGCAGTTGATGCAGGAAGAACCGCAGCAATAATCGACCGGTGCGCAGCCATATCCACTGAGCTGATAACCGGAACTGCATTTACTGGCTTCGCAGCGATGCGGTGCGCCGTTGCGTGACATACACGTTCCGGCAGAATAACCCGGCATCAGAGTCGGGCACTTGCAGCTTGCGGCACACAGCGGGAGACAGAGGCGCGAGTCGAGCGAGTAATCGGCCTGACACGTCTTGGGAACACATATTTCGTTGCCTTTGCTGTCGGTGGAAACCCTGGCCGTTTCAATGCCCGGAAGACCGGCACAGACTTTGGGAACACAGGCATTGCCCTCTTTGTTCAGGACCATATTTTCACCGCAGGCGCATGTACCGCGATCGCAGTACGGCTGTTTGTCAGAGCAGGATTTGACGTAATCCGCATAATTGCCGGATGCATTCGGCCAGCCGCTCACCGGAGCACAGGACGTATTCGTGTTCGGAACACAGGATTTGCGATCTTCACTGATGTGAGAACCTTCCTCACAGCTGGATTTGTACGGAACGCAGCTCTCGCCATCGAGATATTCGTTGTCACCACAGGTTATACGGACGCACATCGTGCCGGTCGAGTCGAGTTTGTATTCCGGCTTGCAGCCCGTGGCGATACAGGTACCGAAACTGCTGCAGGCCACGCCCGTCGCATTCTCATCCATTCTCAGCTCGCAGTTCATGATGCTGTCATTGGTCCGAGTCAATGTCGGAGCACAAGCGGTTGAAGTATTGGGCTCGCAGGATTTAATCAGACCGTTTTCAAGGATTGGATGCGTTCCTTCATCGCATTTGGGAACAACGCACTGCCCATTCTGACAAATTGCATCGGGAGAAACGTCACCGCATTTCTGGCAGGATTCACCACAGTGATCGCGATCACTTGAGGTATCGAAGCATCGCCCCGCGCACTCATGTTTTCCATTCGTGCATCGGCAGTCATAGACGCCGTCTTTGTCCTGACAGGAACGACCGTCCCAGTATGTTGAGCAGTCACTTCCGCCGAAATCTGCGGTGTCACAGTCCATGGCGCCGCAGGTAACTTCATCGGCAGGATTAACGGTCACAACGCTGTCGCCGGCCTTACAGTTGAGCTGTCCGTTGGGCTGACGGCCAAGCTGATGCGTTGTCCCCGTCGGATCGTCGTCAGTGCCCGTCTTTTTGTCTGAATCTTTTCCGTCCGAATCTTTATCCTTCGTATCACCGCTGTCTTTCTGTCTTTCCACACAAATAAAAACGCCGTCGATACTGGATTCGGCACATTCCGGATAATCTTTTGGACAGACATTGTCTTCGAAGTAATCTGAATAATCACCCAGATCGCATTCATCCGGAGTACATGAAGAATCCCGAATATAAGCCAGTTTGCCTTTGACGCCCTTTGGCGGACAGACATCACCCTTGGATGATTTTGTCTTACTCCCCTTGTCACATGAACCCTCATCGCTGCACGAAGCCGGTTTCACGCCAACATTTGCCGGTGCATTTTCAATGCATCCTGTCATCAACCCAAAGGACGCACAAAATAAAGCACAAATGACCGCCACACTTGATTTTTTCATACGTAACCTCTTCATTTTCAACTGTTTTTTCTGTCGCAAAAGCAATCAGCACGAAAAAAAACACCGGATAATTTTATAGCAAAAAAAACAGCCATCTCACACTTTTTCATTTCAATTTTTTCATAAAAAACAATCAATTACCAACGGAAACTTTGAATGCCCCTGTCCTCAGTTCGCAATATGAAATGCACCTCGTTTCCCGAGACAGCCCCCCCTTTGTCACTACTTTCATTTGCTCACTGGGCTCTCTTTAATTCCTGCCTAAAAGTATGTTTTGTTCAGGCCTTCCCTACTTGTTTTAATTGGGCATTTTTTCCATTTTGTTACCAAACTGATCTTTTTTTTTGTAACAAAATTTTGCTATTCAGTTTCTGTCTGTCCACACGTGTGTTCAGCGTTGGGCAACTGACTGTCTCGTTGTTGTATTTTACAGGCAGTCATTAAGTTTTTGACAGTGAAGGACTAAAAAATGGGTATCAAATTTTATCGCTCGGAAGAACAAGTGCCTCTTGAAATGCACAAAGTACGCATTGTTCAGAAGCTCTTTCTTCTGCCTGTCGAAGAGCGTCTTGCCAGAATCAATGAAGCAGGAAACAACACCTTCCTTCTTCAAAACAAAGACGTTTTCATGGACATGCTCACGGATTCAGGCGTGAATGCGATGTCAGATCTCCAGCAGGCTGCCATGCTTCGTGCCGATGATGCATACGCCGGCAGCGAAACGTGCAATCGTCTCAAGGCTGCTTTGCTTGATGTCTTTGGTACACCCTTCTTTTTGCCTGCACACCAGGGACGAGCCTGTGAAAATATTCTGGCTGAAGCCTATGTCAAACCGGGCATGATTTGTCCGATGAACTTCCACTTTACGACGGCAAAAGCCCACATCACCCGCGTCGGCGGCGAAGTCGTTGAACTCGTGACGCCGCAAGGCCTCGAACCGGTCAATGACATGCCATTCAAGGGCAATTTTGATTTGCCGAGGCTTCGTCAGCTCATCGCTGAACGCCGAAAAGACATCGCATTTCTGCGAATTGAAACAGGAACAAACCTCATCGGCGGACAGCCCATATCGATGGCCAATATGCTTGAAGTTCTCCATCTTTGTCGAGAAGAAGGCATTCGTTCCGTCATCGACGCATCGCTTCTGCAGGACAACCTGTACTTCATCAAAACCCGTGAACGCGGCTACAAAGACGTTCCCATCCGTGACATCATGCATCAGCTCGCAGCGAGTGCGGATATCATCTATTTCTCGAGCCGAAAACTGGGTTTCAGCCGAGGCGGTGCCATCATTACGATGCACGAGAATATTTATCGCGAGCTCATGGAATATGTTCCCCTTTACGAAGGATTTCTCACCTATGGAGGCATGGAAGTGCGTTCCATGGAGGCCATGGCTCAGGGTCTGTACGAAACCCTCGATATGGAAATCATTTCTCAGGGACCCATTTTTATTGAACATCTCGTCAAGGAACTCGTCGACTACGGTGTGCCGATGATTCAGCCGGCAGGCGGACTTGGGGCTCATATCAATGCCTCAGCCTTCCTCGACGGCAAGATACCGTCCAGCCAGTACCCGGCCGGCGCTCTGGCCGCCGCTCTCTATATTGCCGGCGGCATTCGAGGTATGGAACGCGGCTCCATTTCCGAACAAAGAGAACCGGATGGCACTGAAAAATATGCCGAACTTGAGCTCCTCAGACTCGCCGTTCCCCGACGCGTCTTTACCCTTTCCCAAATCAAATACTGCGCCGATCGCGTCAAATGGCTCTATGACAACCGCAATCTCATTGGCGGCCTGACCTTTATCGAGGAACCCAAAGTCCTTCGTTTCTTCTTCGGAAAACTGGCACCTGTCAACAACTGGCAAATCAATCTCGTCAAAAAGTTCCGAGAAGATTTCGGCGACAGCCTGTAAATTGTCCCATCCAATGGCGGGTTTGAAAAGACCCGCCAATTCGTTCTATGCCCCGTGACTTAACCCAGGGAAGTCTGAGACGCAACATGGCCGCCTTTGCGGCACCCTATCTTTTCGCGTGTTTTCTTCAGACCTTTTATCCCATCGCAGACTTATTTATTGCCGGCCTGTTCAACGGCCCATCGACACTTTCAGCCATTGCCATCGGCGGACAGATACTTCATCTCATCATCATGATGATCGCCGGTATTGCCATGGGCTCAAATGTCGGAATTGGATGTGCCTTCGGCGAAAAAGCAGACGACAAACTCGCCCGCATGATCGGAAGTTCCATTTTTGTTTTTGCGATCATGGCAATTTTGCTCACGTTTTTGTCATTTGTCTTCGCCGAGTCACTTGCAACGGCCCTTCAGACGCCGCCGGAAGCCTTTTCTGAAACCCTCATCTATTCACAAACCTGTTTCCTCGGCATTCCCTTTATTGCCGCCTATAACGTGATTGCAGCCATCTACCGGGGGCTTGGAGATACTCGCCATCCACTCGTATTTGTCGCCATAGGCGGTGCAATCAACATCATTCTTGACATCATACTCATCGGGAAGTTTGGTCTCGGTGCGCAAGGTGCGGCGATCGCAACCGTCATAGGCCAGGGCACAAGTGTCATCGCCGGTGTCATCGGGCTGTTTTGCCTGAACCTTGGATGCCGCCCCAAACTTCGTCCCGATCGCGGTTCGATTCGCAGCATTCTTGGGGTCGGGCTTCCCATTCTCTGTCAGGACGGCTTTGTTCAGGTCGGCTTTCTCATCATTACAGCCATAGCAAACGCGCGCGGGCTCTATGTTTCAGCCTCGGTCGGGATCGTAGAAAAAATCATCTGTTTTTTCTTTCTCGTTCCCTCGGCCATGCTGGCCTGTGTCTCTGCCATGGCGGCACAAAATCGCGGTGCCGGCCTTCACGAGCGGTCCAGTCTGGCCCTTCGCTACGGCGTCCGAACGTGCTGCATTTACGGCGCGGCCTGCGCCTTATTGTGTCAGCCGCTCGCGCCATTTCTCGTCGGTCTGTTCACAGATGAAGCCGAAGTCGTCCGGCTTGGCGCCCAATACCTTCGTACATACAGCATCGACATCATGACCGCCGGTGTGCATTTCTGTTTCAGCGGCTTTTTCTGCGCCTATAACCGGTCAATCTGGTCGTTCATTCACAACATCGCCTCGATCACACTGGTGCGCGTCCCCGGAACCTATCTGGCGTCGATTCTGTTCCCAGTCACGCTGTACGAAATGGGGCTTGTAACGCCGACAGGATCACTCGTTTCGATCATCATCTGCGTTCTGGTTTATCGTCATTTCCGCCCATGGAAATAGGTGCAGGCCTATTGCGCCAACGGCACAATACGGCCCGCCCTGGCGCCGGGCTATCTGCCTTCGGCCGATACGCCCTGCGATGCTTTTTTGCAAAGTTCAACTTCCGTGGCGGCATCCTTACAGGCCATGCAGGTGCCAACCTCATCGACGCCTTCTTCCTTGCAGAACGATGTGCAGATGTGAGACGCAGCCGCTCTCTGGAACCAGTAACAGGCTCTCGGCTTGTCCTCTTTCACGTACTGGCCATTTTGATAATCTTTTCCGAAAATAACCTGACCGATGATATCGCCATGGGACGCAGCATACGCGACGTATGACGCTTCCAGGGAGGCATTTCCTTTGATATTGAGTTTCTCGTTTCCAGCCGCGAGTGTCGCCAGCTGAAGTGCCGTTGAGAAACCAATAAACGGCGTGTCACCGGCATAATCCTGACCGTTTTCAAGGGCATGACGATAACATTTGAGTATCGACTGACCAAGTTTTGTGCGCTGATCCAGGGTGTAATACTTCACGAAATCGAATTCTTCAAATCCGGCGTATGTGGCCTGGTCAAAGGCACGATCGCAGGCATCCCTTGAGGGGTAGGCATCGACAAATTTGTCAATGCATTCAACCGAATAATCGCGTGCCTTGAGAGTCGATTCAGCATCATCCTCGTTGGAGGCAATCGCGAGAAGCATTCCACAGGCTTCGTCAAACCCACCGGCCAGATGTGCTTTCTCCACGATGAGCATTTTTGGATCCGCAGCCTTTGCCGTTTCTGCCTTGACGGCCTCATAAAAGGCAGGAACCAGTTCCTCTCCGCCAACTTCCATGGCATCCGCAAGGTTATCTGAATACGTCACAACCGCATAATAGTTGGCCAGTCTTAAATTGGCTTCTTCAGAGCCTTTTTCTGCGGCTTTTTTGAGCAAATCATAGCCGACATTCCAGAACTGCGGATCGGGAAGGAGGGAAACAGCCCATGTAAACTGTGCCGGAAGATAGCCTGCGTCGGAGGCTTCCCGAAGGAGTTCCGCAATTTTAACTTCATGGCCTTTGGGCGCGTATTCGAGCATCTTTGCCCAATCATAAAGAACTTTCGGATCGTGGCTCTGAGCTTTTTTCTCATAGATGGCATTGAGTTTTTCAAAGGCATAATCGCTGAGGCCAAAAGTCTTATTTTTCAACAGGAACTCAAGCGTGTGTTCATGTCCAAGTTCCGCAGCTTTTATAAAGAATTCCCTGGCTTTTTCGGCTGCCCCCGGATCGAATGACGCATTGGAAAACTCGAGAATGGCTCTCGATGACAGGACGTCCGGATCCTTGAACTCACGTATCGTCTTGAGATAGGAAACGGCCTGATTGAAATGAGGATCGGTGTGCGGCCGTTTGAAAATTTCTTTGACAAAAGCTTCTTTTGCCGAATCGTCCCCCGTTGCGGCACGTTCCATCAAGACTTTCAAATCAGCCGAGTCCTGCACATCTGCTTCGAACACTTTGAGGAGTTCTTCCTCCACTTGTTCGGGTTCAAGCATCTGAATGGCATTGAGATCGACCGGAACAATCGCCTTGAGAGGGCGATCAGTCTTTTCCTGTTCAATTTTTTGTTCAGCCGCCGCTGAATCATCGTTTGTGGGGACATTCTGTGCATTCGGCGCGTTATTGGTTTGGGGCGCGGCGTCTGCCTGAACATTTTGAGGCGCAGCTGGGGCGGGTTCCTGGGCAGGCTGTTTTTTAGAGCAGGCGCCCAACATTCCCAACGAGACGATGAGAACTCCAATCATCCAAGAGTGTTTCAGGTTCATGTATTTCTCCAGACATAAAAAGGCCAAGAAATGGCTGTAACTCATTGCGATTGTACTCTAACCGCACCATGCCCTCAATAGATCGGTCATTCAAAAAGAAGGTTCTCAAGCTGATGTATTGCCGGATATCGCAGTTCGGGATCTTTTTCGAGAAGGCCAAGACAGGCATCGATGAGTTCATCAGGCACCGTCAGGCCATCGCGACAGACAGGCTGCGGCGGAGGATTGAAACAATGCATCCGGAGTGTTTCTCGAACCTCTTTTCCTTCAAAAGGCAGATGTCCGGTCATCCATTCATAAATGATGACCCCGAGAGAATACCAGTCTGCGGCATAAGTAAGCATTTCTTTTTTACCGAAAGCCTGTTCAGGGGAGAGGTATGACGGCGTTCCATGGGCGATTCCTTCTTCATGCCCGGGATGCCATTGTCCCTGTATGACGCTGAGTGAAAAATCAATGACTTTAACGGAGCCATCCACCCCGAAAAGAATATTTCCAGGCTTGATATCGCGATGAATGATTTGAGCCCGATGGATGTCGGCAATGATCGGCATCACCTTTTTTAACAATATTTTGCTCTCATCCCAGGGCAAATCATTTCGCATGAGCTGAGAAAGAGAGCGTGAAGGAAAATACTCCATGAGGAGGTAGGCATGATGTCGATTGTCGATGGAATAATCAAAAATTTTTGGCGAAATATCGGGGAATCCTGCCATACAGAGCGATCGTGATGCCTGAAATTCGCGTTCAAACTGCCCGCCAAGGTAAGGATTATTATCCACGGGCACCTGAGAGTATTTGAGGACAAAGGGGGCAGGAATAGCCTCATGTTCGACGAGCCAAACCAGACTGACGCCGCCTTTAGCGAGTTTTCTGACAAAACGAATTTCAGAAGGCGGGATGCATTTATCGGGCGGAAAAACAAAATCAGTCATAGAAAACTATCAAAACAGGTGTGAAACAATCGCGATAAACCAGTCACACATCAACCCGAAGGCATAAAATAGCCGAAATGAAACAAACCGCGACAAAAAAAAAGCCATTTCAGTGAAGAAACGGCTTTTGTTATCACCCAATGATTTATGAAATTCGACGTCAAGTGAGAGGCGGGGCGTTGCGGGGTGTCCCCGCACCGGGGGTAGGCGCGTATTTGCTGGCAAATAGCGCCGCAGGGGGCTTCGGCCCCCACTACCGAATCAAAGATCCCAGTCATCATCGAGGCCAGAAAAATCGATCTGCGCACTGCTGCCCAGTTTAATGCCTTCATCCTCGGAAACCGGAGTGAGTTTATTTTTGAAATTATTGACGAGTTCCGAGAGGGAATCATCGGTGCCGTCATTGAGGGAAGAGAGGGAAATGGAGGAAGTCTGGTTGGTCAAAGCCTCATTATCGGCTTCAAGGAGGCGAATGCGTTCATTGAGTTCGGAAATTTCACGTTCTTTGACGATGACATCGGCCGAAGCTCTGTTTTCGCGGGCGTCCATGGTCATGAATTTTTTAACGACATCGTCGATTGCATCATTACCGACGGGCAAAGCGACGATAGGTTTGTAATCGGCGTCGAGTTTACTGAGGCGTTGTTCGGCGAGGAGCATCTGAGCGCGGGCGATGAGGTAAATTTTGTGGTTGTTGTCAGCACGTTTTTTGGCCTGCTGCATGGAGCGCACGGCATCATTGAGTTCTTTTTTGAGGGCATTTGAGGAGTCGGCGACCTCATTTTTAGCGGCAGTTTTGGCAGCCTCGAGCCGGTCTTTGAAATCGCGTTTCATAGAAGCGAGTTCTGAACGAACGTCTTTAAGGGAAGCCTCGAGAGAGATTTTTTGTTTTTCGAGGGCAGTGATTTTTTCGACATCTTCAGTCGAAGAGGGCTGCTGCGGGGCGTTCTTTTCAGCTTCAGCATTATCGGAGAGTTTCTTTTCAAGGGCCGCAATTTTACCCTGAGCGTCGTCCAGAGAAGCCGAAAGTTTTTCTTTAGCTTCGCGAAGATCAAGCAGTTCGCGTTGATCGAGTTCACTGGAGGAAACATTTGCGCGCACATCTTTTCGAAGCGTTTCATTATCCTTTGAAAGAGAATAGTTCCGTTCCTTGAGCCTGGCGTTATCCTCTTTCAGGGATTTAATTTTGTCATTGAGTTCTGAAACGACGGGCGAATCGTGTTCTTCCTTTTTGACATTCTTTTTGGACTGTTTATCGGATTTTTTATTATCTTTTTTAACAGGTTCGTTTTCGTATTTGAGTTTGAGTGCAGAATTTTCTTCAGCCAATTTTTCGCATTTGGATTTCATAGGAAAGTAATTGGCGAGAAGTTTGTTCAGTTTAGTGATTTTGATGACATGCCAGATGAGCAGAGTCACCAGTAAAATAAGAGCAACAATGAAACCAAGTTGATAATTCATGACGTCCAAGATTCCTCTGCACCGGAGCATCCAATCGAGATGAGGTAGGGAGAGTTGCCGGAAGATTGAAAAAGCGGGTGCAGAAACAGCGAAAAAGCGCAACTCACCGATTGTAGGGTTATGCCATGAAATCGCAAAGTGTCAACTGAGGGAAGAAATGGGGGGCTGAAAAGGAATAACTGAATTGCAATTCAAGGTCTAATCTCTTATTTTTGTAGGGTTGATGGATTAGGTTCCATGCATTGCGAGGAAATCATGCCGATAATTCGTTACTTTTCATCGAATGGTAAATGGGAAAACCACGAGCTCAATACGAAACGGACGACGATAGGTCGCCAGCTGGATCAGGATATCCAGCTGTTTGATCGAATGATCAGCAAGACCCATGCAGAAATCACGTTGAGCCAGGATGGTCGTTATGTGCTTCGCGATGTCGGCAGCCGCAATGGCACGACGTTGAACAACGAAATTATCACGAGTCCACGGTATCTAAAGAATGGAGATTCGATCGGTCTTGGGGGTTATATTCTGACGTTTATGGACTCGATCGATCCGATACCCGATGAATTTTTCATCCCGACGGATCCGAATTCACAAGCGATTTATACTGGTTCTTCCAAGTCTCGTGAGGATGAAGGCGCGACGTCCCAAATCGATGCGGTCGCCCAGATGCATTTGCTGGAAGAGCTACAGAACATGCCGTCGATATGCAAGAAGATATCGGCAGCGCAATTTTTGCCGGAATCCAAGATAACGTCTGAAGCAGATCTGAGACGGGATTATGAGAAACTTCGAGCAGCCGCCGAACTTTCGGCCCAGGCTGCGGTCACGATGGATTTGGACAAGCTCCTGGAACTTATCATTGATAAAGCCTTTGAGCTGTTCCGACCGGATCGCGCGGCCATTCTGCTTCGAGATGAAACGGGCAGGATGGTTACTCGCATTGCCCTCGACAAATCACGCCGTCCACTTGAGCATTTCAAGATATCGGAGACGCTTCTCGAAGTTATCATCCAGGAAAAGAGTGCAATTTTGTCAGGGGATGCGCTTCAGGATCGAAGATTTTCGACGTCCAACTCAATCATCGTGGACAGCATTCGTTCGACGATGTGTGTTCCTCTGATTTATGAAGACGAAGTATGCGGCATCATCAATCTCGATACGCAGCTGACCATTCGAGCCTTTACAGAAAAAGATCTTCAAATCCTGACGGGTTTTGCGCGGCAGGCAGCCTTCATGCTTCAGCAGGCCAAAATGGTCAAAGCCGAACAGACCAATGCCATCATTCGTGAGAATTTGAGTCGAATCATACCGCCGCATCTCATTAATGATGTTCTCAACGGAAAGATACAGCTTCAAAAGAGCGGCCGCCGCACCAAAGCAACGGTTTTGTTTGCCGATATCCGCAGTTTTTCCAACATGACCGAAATCAATGAGCCGGAAACCATTGTCACGATGCTCAATGATTTTTTTGAACGCATGGTTGAATGCATCTTCCGTCACGAAGGGACACTCGACAAATTCGTGGGAGACGAGGTTATGGCCGTGTGGAATCTCGATGCCAATCCCGAAGTGAGTGCCCAAAAAGCCGTCAGATGTGCGCTTGAGATGATGCAGGCAGTCGAGGATTTGAATGAAGCGAGAGAAGCCAAACGCCTCCCCCAGTTCCAAATCGGCATAGGGATCGCGTCAGGCTTGATGATAGCAGGCTACATGGGATCGACCCAGGCCATGAGCTACACGGTCATCGGTGACACCGTAAATCTGGGTGCACGTCTGTGCGCAGCCGCCCGTCCGCAGGAAATCCTGATTAACGGTGAAACGTATGATTTCGTAAACCAAACGATTCCGACACTTCAACTGCCCCCCATCATAGTCAAGGGCAAGCGCGAGCCGGTGGAAATCTTCCGAGTCCTTCGCCAGTGACCATTTTGAGGCCTTTTTTTAATGAAAAGTATTTTGAATGGGATATTTTGTAATCCCTATTACTCATGATGCGAACCCCGCATCATATATTTCATCATCAGGAGGATTCAGTGACTGAAAAAAAAGCCTGGCGTAATGATGCTGTTGCCAAAGTAACGGGTCGAGCAAAGTACGCAGATGACTACAAATTTCACGGCATGTTGCATGTCGTTCCCGTCTACACGGACAAGATCAGTGCGAAGATCTGTGCGATTCATACGGAAGAAGCCACAAAAATGCCTGGTGTAGTCCGGGTTGTGACGGCCGATGACGTGCCCGGCAATCCGTATTTTGGACAGATTCAACGCGACTACCGCGTTTTGGCAAACGATCGCATTCGTATGCAGGGCGATGTCATCGCCCTGGTCATTGCCGAAACACGCAAAGAAGCGATTGAAGCAGCGAAACTTGTCCACGCCGATCTCGAGGATTTACCCGTTATCCTCGATCCGGAAGAAGCCTTTAAGAATGAATTTCTCATTCACCCCGACAAGGGCACGAACATCATCAACCACCATAAAGTCCGAACCGGTGATGCCGAAGAAGCGTTCAAACACTGCGATATTATTCTCGATGAAGTCTTTCAGACTCAGCATCAGGAACATGCGTATATTGAACCGGAATCGAGTGTTGCCGTTCCCGATGACGATGGGGTTATTCGCATTTATGGTTCGATGCAGCATCCGTTTGTTGCGCGTCGTTTCTCGTCCTGCCTGCTTGGTGAACCGCTTTCAAACATCGAGGTATTCACGATTCCCGTTGGCGGCGGCTTCGGCGGCAAAGATGATACGGCGGCTATCGTTGCCGCCAGAGCAGCCCTGTGTGCGCGTCTGACGGATCGTCCCTGCAAACTCACGTATGATCGCGAATGGTCGATGAAAGAAAGCTACAAGCGTCATCCGTATAAGATTTATTACAAATGGGGCCTGACCAAAGACGGCAAAATTCAGGCGGCTCATGTGACGGTATTTGCCGACGGCGGTGCCTACTGCTCTGTCACCCCCTGGGTCACATTCCGTTCAACGGCACAGTGCTGCGGTCCTTATGTCGTTCCCAATGTTCATTGCGACGTCTATGGTGTTCACACCAACAACGTCTTTACCGGTGCCTTCCGTGGTTTTGGTTCTCCGCAAATCAACTTTGTCGTCGAACAGATGGTCGAAAAAGCCGCTCAAGCCGTTGGCATGGATGAAATCGAATTCCGCCGCCTCAACTGCGTCAAACAAGGTTCAACCACGATCACGCAGCAGGTTCTGGACAACCATACCGTCAGCATGGAACAAGTCCTCAATACGACCCTGGAAAAAATTGATTACTACGAAAAACGCAAACACAATACTTACGGCAAAGTCAATGAAAACGGAGAGTATTATGGCGTTGGAATTGCGATGAGCTACCGGGGCATGAGTCTTGGAGCCGAAGGTCCGGATATGTGTGCCGCCATCATCAATGTTCAGTTTGACGGTTCCATCCTCATCGAAACCGGAATCCATGAAAATGGTCAGGGCTCGGAAAGTGCCATGATTCTGACGGCAGCCGAATATCTTGGATGCAGCCGCGACCGCATTCGTTACCGCCGTTCATCCACGTCAAGTATCCCCGATTCCGGAACAACTGTTGCCTCCCGAGGCACTATCATGGGAACAAGTGCCGTTGTTCTCGCCGCTAAAAAGCTCAAAGGCATCATGGCAAAAAGCCTTTCCAAACAGCTTGAATGCGCCCCGGAAGAAGTCATCTTTGCAAACGACGCCATCAGCGCTCCCAATGGCAAATCGTTTACATGGGAAAAAGCCGGTCTCCAGATGTTCTTTAACCGCGAACATCCCTATGCCCAGGAAACATTCCGCGTTCGCGACGGCATTGATTGCTCCTGGGATGAAGAAACAGGTCACGGCAAAGCCTATTTCACTTTCGTTTATGGATGTCAGGCCGCAGAAATCGCCATCAATCCCACGACAGGAAAGATTCGACTTATCAATGCCGCTGCAACTCACGACGTCGGGAAAGCCGTCAATCCACCATTCGTTATTGGTCAAATCAATGGCGGTATGGCTCAGGGATTTGGATATGGCACCATGGAAGATCTTGGCATAAAGGATGGAAAGATCACCAACCTTAACCTCGGCAAATACAAAGTTCCTAAAGCCAATGAGCTTCCTGACTTCATCGTCACACTCGTTGAAAATCCCGATCCCATGTCAAAATCCGGAGCAAAAGGCATCGGTGAACCAGCCCTCGAACTCATGGCTCCTGCGACCGCAAATGCCATTTATCATGCCACTGGAAAGCGTTATCAGACTCTTCCCATGATTATTGCACCGGAAAAATAATCAGTTTCCCCCTAAAGGCTTTCGCCCGCAGGGGCTTTCCGGTTCTCAGCTTTGACACTTTACCCGATTCAGGAACCAGATCATGGAAATTACAGTTAACGGAACTAAACATATTGTTGATGAAGCAAGACAGGAGGAAGATCTTCTCAATTATTTGCGCGAAGATCTCGACTTAACCGGAACCAAAAACGGCTGTCATGTCGGCGTTTGCGGTGCATGCGTTGTTCTCATTGACGGAAAACCGATGAGAGCCTGCTGTCGAAAACTCAAACAGGTTGCAGGAAAAGAAATCCTGACCATCGAAGGACTTCATGGCAATCATGGCGAACTTCATCCCCTGCAGCAGTCATTTGTCGACCACGGCGCAGTTCAGTGCGGATACTGCATACCGGGAATGATCATGACAAGCCACGCCCTGCTCATGCAAAATCACCATCCTTCTCGAGCTGACATCCGTAAAGCCATCGCCAATAACATTTGCCGATGCACAGGATACGTTCAAATCGTCGATGCCATCGAAGCGGCTGGCGATGCTTACGATAAATAATTCATTTTATTGACTTTTTTCATCAAGGCGCTGTCCTATCCTGGATACGCGCCTTCCTTTTTTCTGTATTTCTGACATTTTTCTTCCACTGCATTATTTAATCAAAGAATGAAAGAATCTTCAGATCTGTCTATGCGGCCAACGCGTTTTGGCATGCTCACAAAATTTTCTCTGTTCGTGAAAATCTTTATCGCCTGGATCTACACTCACGTCGTTCACGAACCATCCCAAATTCAAGACGTCTGCTCTATTCCCAAAGACGAGAGCATTGTTTACCTTCTGGCCTCTGAAAATAAATACGATTTTTTGTTTCTAAATAATCTGTGCCTTCAAAATGATATGCCCCTTGCCTATACAGGAAATGGCGCAAATAAACTCAGATACTGCACGTTATGGCGCCATTTTATCGGTTTTTTCTCAAAGAGGAAAGAACAGCCCTCACCAGAAGCAATTGCCAATGCCGTTCTCGAACACAAACCCGTTCTCATTTTTCTCAATCAGTACGGCATCAACGAAAGAAAAAATGCCATCCGGACCGAAGCCATTTTCAATGCCATCAGAAACACTGCCCTTGAACATCCGGAACTGAAAATCCATTTTTTTCCCGTTGGCATCATCTGGGAAAGACGCGCTGAATCCGATGCCCATCCCCTCATTCATGAGATCTACGGTACACCGACTCATCCCAAATCCATCCGTCGATTTGTCAGTGTTCATCCCGGTTTTCTTCAGCTATTTCTTCAAATCGGGCAGCCTTTATGCCTCATTCATCACATCAATCTCGATTTCAATACCGTTCATTCTGCTTCTGAAATCAAACAATGCCTGAATGACGATATCGATATGATGCACACCCAGGTCAATGGCCCCAAAGTTAAACCGCATCAACAGCTTCTCAATGAAATCGTCAAGAGCGAACCTTTCATCAAGGAGCTTCAAGTCATTTCCTGTGAAACGGGCATTGCTCAGGAAAAACTCATTTTGGATGCGAGAAAAATTCTAGACAAAACGGCCTCTAAATTTTCTCTTCTCGTCTGCAAAATGTTCTGCACCGCGATGGCCCCCATGTGGAAACATATCTACACGGGACTTTATATCGACACCCAAAAGCTCAATGAATTAAGAGAACTGTCCAAAACTCACCGGCTTGTATTCATTCCCAGTCATAAAAGTCATATCGATTATCTCGTTCTGAGCATCATGTTTTTTCTGCATGGCGTTCTTCCGCCACATATTGCAGCCGGAGAAAATCTGAATTTCCCCCCTGTCGGCGGCATCCTTCGACGCGGCGGTGCTTTCTTTATCAAACGTTCTTTCCGTGGCGAACAGCTCTATTCAGCCTGCATTAAACACTATATTTCCAAAATCCTACACGAAGGTTATCCGATCGAATTTTTCATCGAGGGCGGTCGTTCCAGAACAGGTCAGGTCCTGCAGCCCAAATTTGGTATCCTTAGAATGATCGCTCAGGCAGTTGAAGCCGATCCAAAACTTCCCGTCAAAATCGTTCCCTGTGCCATTACATACGAAAAAGTCATCGAAGACATGGCTTATAAAAAGGAACAGGACGGTGCCGCAAAGAAAAAAGAAAATATCTCCGGCCTGCTCAAAACAACAAAACAACTCACGAGCAAATACGGTCAGATTTACATCTCTTTTGCCCCGCCAATCGACTTCAATCAGGCCCTCACAACTAACTCAAATTCTCCTACAGTCTCTTCCGATGACAAACTGACACAAAACATCGACAAACTGGCCATTGAACTCATGGCAGCCATTAACAAAGCATCGACAATCACTACGAGTTCACTCCTTAGCTGCGCCCTCCTCAACATCGAAACCCTGCCCGTCAGTTTCAATGAACTTCTCAAACACACGGCATTCTTTCTCGCCCTTCTCATCGAGCATAATGCGACCATATCTCCAATTCTTGAAACCGCTCTTGCAGCAAGCCGTGCCACACGCCACGAACCCCAGTATTCCGAAGAAATCCCTGTTATTCCGGAACTCGATGCCTCGCTCAACCTCAATCTGACTTGTCTCATACCGCCTCTAAAAAAGCCTTTGCTTGAAATCATCGATATTTTTGAAAAATCCGGCAGCATCCGTATTCGAAACCGTTCAAAAGACACTGAAAATTTTGATCTGGAAATCATCGAAAGCGGACGACTTCAGATGGCTTTTTATAAAAACATTTTGTTGTTCGCACTCATCGACGATATTTACTTTGCTTGTGCCCTTCTTTCTCTCCCGGAAGTCAATCGAACCAAAGAAAACGTCTGCGAACGTTTCAAGGCCATTGCAGATTTCTTCTCGATCGAATTCTCTCCCGAAGATGCGCAAAATCGTTTTGAAGCCGCCTATGAATCCATGAATCGACGTTTGTGGATTAGAAAAGAGAATGAAATCATCACACCAGCAGAAGCCGCTACACCTGCACTGTTCAAACTCACGCGATGCATGGCTACACATATCGAAAGCTATTCAGCTGTTTTCGATTTCTTCGACCATCAGACACAAACGATGGAAGATGCCGATATTCTGTCGCAAATCATGAAAAAAGCCACAGAAGACATTCTGGCCCACAAAAAGCTGCCGGAATCGAGATCAAAAGTCTTCTATTCTCATGCCCTTACAAAACTTCAAAACTTGAAACTATATGAGGCATCGTATGAGCAAACCGGCAAAAAACATGCAAAATTCCTTAAAAAACTCAACGACTTGCCGGAACAATTAGAAAAACTTGTCACCGATCTCTCGACGCTTTCATCAAAACTTGAACCGTAACGGCAAATCGTTTTGCCCTTTCACAGTATTTATGTCATATTCCCAAATTTGGCGGCGATGGACGCCGCTATATTGGAGATTCTTACATGTACAGACTTAAAGCAGTTCTTGTCGTGGCACTGGTCGTCGCAGCTTTAACGGGTTCCGTATTTTATCTCTCTAACGATGCTGCATATCTAACATCCAATGTCATTGAAGCCGATCATGCACGCCTTCAGGATTCTCTGAAAGAAAAACTAACCAATGCAGAAAGCAGTATTGCCGTTCAGGCCAATGAGCTTTCTCATGATCCAACGCTTGTGTCTGAACTCGTCAGTGTTCGCGAAAAACTCCAGAATAACAGCCCCGACGATCTCAAAAAAAATACAAACAACACTTGGAACAGCCCCGTTTTTGACCGCGTTCTCGACTGGAAAAAGAAACGAGATTCTGAAATCAAACAGCATGAATCTCAACTCAGCAACACCATGCAGGCTGACTCCGGCTCCATGCTCACTCAAAAACCTCAGCTCTACTGGTGGAACAGATCCCCTGAACTCGTTCTCGCTTTCGCCTCCGTCCCCATGAAAGACGGATCCATTTCATCCACACTCATCGCTCAGGGCGCCGAAGGAAAACAGCTTCAGGCAGGAAAACGTTACGACAACGACATCGCTATCCTCGCCACTGTCAATCAGTCTCAAACTCAAATGTTCGGACATTTCGTCTGGGACAAAAAAATGTATCTCGCCGTCGTTTCCCCCGTCCTGGATAACAACACAATCGTCGGAAGCGTCGTCGTCGGCATGGAACTCTCCAAAGACTTCATTTCGACCTTCTCAAAGGCCATGCCTTCATACGTCGATCTCCTCTTCTTCTATTCCAATCCAAAACCCGGCGATGTCTCAAAAGACGCCTCTCAACGAATCATTTACGCCGCAAACGACAATACTAAAAAAACAATCGAGTCCGGACAGTTCCACGTTAATACAAACAAACTCGCGCCTAATGCCGCAACCATTAATTACGACAACCTTCAGCCAAATATTGTTTACACAGGGACTTCCGGCGAAACTCAAAATTATGCCGTTTCAAGACTCCGCTGGACTTGGGACAATACCCAGGAAACTGACGTTTATGTCGTCTCCAATTCTAATGCCGCCAACCAGTCCGTTGATAAATTTAAATCCAACATCCTCATCGCAGGAATCATCGCTCTTATCGCAGGAATCGTTCTCATTTTCCTCGTTATTAATGCCATTCTGAGCAAAATGGCGCGCATCCGAAAAGCCTTCTCCGATGCCATCAACTCCGGTGACCCCATCGATCAGAACGCACTCGCTTTTCTCCTGGACGAAAATCCTGAAAATCTTGCCCAGTTCACCATCAAACAGATCGACAGCAACGATGACACCGAAGGCTGGGACAATCTCATGATGGACTTCGCCGACGAGGCAAATGCAAAAGCTGATGAAGCTCTCGCTCCAGAAGAAAAAGCCAGTCTCTCTCAGACAGCCGATGTCGAAGAAGCAAAATCCATCTACGAGGAATACATGCGCCTCAGAAAAGAAAACAACATCAACACCCCAATGGATTTCGACTGCTTCCTGCGAAGACTTCAAAGAAATGCCGCCAAAATCAAGGCTCAGTATCACTGCCAAAACGTTACTTTCCAGGTTCACGTCAGCAACGGAAACGTTCTTCTCAAACCCAAAATTTCCAAAAAATAATCGATTAAAAGAGGTCTTTTTACGGCCTCTTTTTTTTGCCCAAAAAGTCCCCCCAGACATGATCGCCAATCTACCCGTTCCCCTTCAAAAAAAACTCACACGCCTCGTCTCCCAGTGCTCCATTCAATGGAACCTTATCGAGGAAAATGACCGCATCATGGTCGCCTTTTCCGGCGGAAAAGACTCGCTTCTGCTCATTCATCTCCTGCACAGCGTTCAGAAAATCGTCCCGTTTCCCTTCGAAATCGGCATTTTTCACCTCAATCAGTCTGCCCCGGACTTCCCCGCAAAATCCGCGCTTGAACTGATCGCAAAGGAAGGGTTTGCTGTCTGGCACGAAGACCTCGAAACAGCCAAAATACTCGAAGAAAAAACGCTCCCCGGCGAGTCTCCTTGCGGCCTATGCTCAAGACTTAGGCGCGGCATTATCTATACACAGGCATCCAGACTCGGCTATAACAAAATCGCACTCGGACACCACCGCGACGACGCCATCGAGACATTTATGATGAACGCCCTCTACAACGGACAAATCAAGGCAATGCCGGCCCGTCTCATCGCCGACAACGGCATCAATACAATCATCAGACCGATGCTCTATATCCCCGAAAACCTGCTCATTCAGGCCGAAAACTACCTCGAAATCCCCGTCTCAAAACAGACATTCTGCACACGGGAACACGCCGGCGAACGATACGAAACAAAAAAACTTCTCTCCGAACTCGAACTCAAAAATCCAAACATCCGGGGAAACCTTCTTCGCGCACTTCATCACGTCGTTCCCTCGCACCTGCTCGACACAAACCTGAAACGCTAACTGAGGGTTTTATCTTTGCCGGTCGGCTGTTTCGCTGGCCTGCGAACACGCCTCCCATACCGGGCTATCGGCAGTGCCGATACGCCCTCCTACGCTCGGCTATCGGCTCCGCCAATACGCCTCGCGCTTTCTTTCATCTCAAATGCCTGTACTCTCTACAATCACTCATTCCATTGAAAACCTTTAAGCAGCCTGCTCAATTCCTGCAAAGGCTCTTGTGATACTTTGAAAAGAGGATTAAAATATAGTCGCGTTGCTGTTCGCACCTATATTTTGCAAAGGACATTTATGAAGAAAGTACTCATCATCGACTCGGAAGTTGCACTCTTAAATACCCTCGGTCAGGAAATTACCAATGCAGGGTATGAAACAATCCTTGCCTCAACAGCGGCAGAGGGACTTGCTCAAACGAACGGCGTTTCGCTTATCATTCTTGCTGTTGAACTTGAAGATCAAAATGGTTTTCTCGTCTGCTCCACACTCAAGCGAAATCCCAATACCGCTTCAATTCCTGTATTCATTACGAGCAGCGCCGATTCGACAGCGGCTTTTGAACAACATCTCAATCTTCCGGTTCACGCAGATGGCTACTTCCTCAAACCGCTTGATACGCCAACTCTGATTCAGGAAATGGCATCTATATTTGCTGAAATTGATGCCTATAACAACGCGGAAGAAGAAACAGCACTTCCGGGAGACGATGGAGAAGTCATTAAAAATCTGGCACTGGATGACATGAGTCTGTTCGAGGATATCGAATCCGGCGTTCTGGAAGAGACAAGCGAGGCGTTTGAAGAACTTCATGTTGATCTTTCATCCGCCCTTGAAGCACCGGTTGCAGCACCAGCCGCTCCGGCAGCACCGGCCGCTTCGGCAGCACCGGCTCCAATTGCATCTCATACAGCAGCCCCTCAGCCGATTTCATCTGTTGCCGCTCCATCTGCACCCTCAAAACCGGTTGCACCGTCCTTGAGCACAAAATCAGCCTCTCTGCCCAAAGCCGGCCTGTCAAAACTCCCAATGGCCTCCAAACCGGGTGCAATGCCGGCTCGTTCCGCACTGTCCAGTCCTGCAACAGCAAAAGCCCCGGCAGCCGCTCCTGCAACACCTGCCGCAGCCTCTCCGGCAGCACCGGCACCATCCCCAACTCAAAGCTCTATATTAAAGTCAGTTCCAGTCGCTTCAAAACCCTCTTTC
>JAZRVP010000123.1:0-18300 GCA_045599245.1 Myxococcota bacterium | reverse complement strand
AGATCATAAATATTCAACATAATTCAGCACAAATGGATAACATTTCCGATGCAGATAAACAGCTTACGTTCAGCCTTATTGATCTATCGACATTAAAAGTGCGGGAAAACCCAGACATTGCCAAACTCAAACAGGCGCTGGCCGACGGTGCAAACGTCAATGCCAACTTACCGATAGAAGGCGGCCAACCCGCTATTTTTTACGTCGTCAATAACGAGGAAATCGTAAAATTACTGATAAAAAGCGGTGCGGATATCAACATCAAAGACGCAAACGGCAAAACACCGGCGTTTTATGCCAACAGCCAACCCATGCTCGTGACATTAGCAGCCCTCGGCGCCGACCTAAAAGTCAAAGATAACAAGCAAAACTCGCTGCTACACATCGCCCAGGATTCCGATTCGCTGCAATACCTCATTGAATCCGGACTCGACGTCAATGCCCAAAATGCAGACGGCGAAACGCCAATATTTCGGCAGAACAAGATTGAAGGGTGCACGGTGTATTATGACACTTTGGATGCAGTCCGGCTGGATGTGGCCAACATTCAATTGCTCGTCAAAGCTGGAGCTGACATTAACGCCAAAGACAAACAGGGGAATACGATCTTATCCAAAGAAATCTTCGAGTATTACTGTCGTCCAGACTATAACAGCCTAAAAGACATGGGTGCCAAGCCCGATTTTGATTCCAAACAGTATTTGAATGCGCTTAAACGATATTACACTGATTACGAAACTGAATATCAAAACCAGAACGAACAAACCACCATTCTTGGTAGTTTAGTTGATCGCCTGAACGAGCAGGACAAGCTCATTCGAGAACTTGTCAATGAAGGTCTCGACGTAAAACAGCGCGATGACGACGGAAACACTTTTCTGTTCTATGCTATCTCGGATGATACCACCAATGCACTGATCAAAGCCGGATGCGACGTGAACGCCGAAAACAAGGAAGGCGAAACAGCTTGGTTTTACGGCCACGACGAAATCATCCAAAACTTCGATTTATTAGCCAAAGCAGGCGCTGATCTGAATCATCGCGACAATGCTTGCAAAACCGCGCTTTTTGAGCGATTTTTCTATCATCGAGCCTTGGATTTCGGCGTTGAAGATGCCGTCAGTACAGCTGTTGCTGAGGCGCTCCTCAAGGCCGGGGCTGACATCAACGCAAAAGACTGCGCCGGACAGACGCTGCTCTTCTACCATCACGAGAACAACGAAGACATAGATGGAACGAATGTATTAGATTTTCTCCTCGAACATGGTGCAGACGTAAACGTGGCCGATGATGAAGGCATGACGCCGCTTATGCTCATTGACGAAGTCGGTAGCATCGAAAAGCTGATCAAAGCGGGCGCAAACGTCAATGCCAAAGACAAATCGGGCAAATCCGTCCTCGATTACCACGCAAATGACAGTGACATCGTGGATATTTTGAAAAAAGCGGGCGCGAAATAAATAACGGGCGTATTCGCAACGCGAATAGCCCGTTAGCGTGCGGCGTATTCGCAACGCGAATAGCCGCCGCAACACAATATATAAATATAATTATAATTAATTATAATTTGCGGACGTCGCAATAAACGTCAAAGAGCGCCTGAACCGAGGCAAGAAGGGCCAAACGGTTGTTGCGCACGGCGAGTTCTTCGCAGTTGACGAGAACGGCTTCGAAGAAGGCGGCAACGAGGGCGCGCAGGGATTCGAGCAACGAGAGGGCGTCTTCGAATTTATTGACGGTCATGGCGGCTCTGTAACCGTCGGTGGCACCAGCGATGGCTTTGGCGAAACGCCTCTGAACAGCCCCCGCCTCAATGATTCCAATGGCAGGAATAAAGAAAATTATACCACAACCTTACAATTTGGCGGCCCCAAACCAGCCTGCACGCCGACTGATGAAATCTGCGACCAAATCGACAACGACTGCGACGGGCAGATTGACGAGGACGGCGTATGTGATGACGACAGCTGTCCCAACGGCACCGACTCTCTTCAATTTCTGCCATAAAACATTGTTTTGTTCAGAGGTTCCTTAACCTACTTGTGATACTTTCTAAGGAGCGACTTCACCAATCCCGCATTCTCCGGCGCATGATACCGAAGTATTGCCTTTTGCCGCTCCCTGTCCTCTCTCGACTTCGCACTTCTTATCGGTTCCTGACCTTCTATCGGAAGATACGGCGTAAAACCTGTATAATACATCGTCGTCGCCGCACTCATCGGCGTCGGCAAAAAGCTCTGAACCTGATCCACAAACAAATGATGATCCATCAGCCAGCGCGCCACATCCAGCATCTCCGAATCACCACATCCGGGAAATGATGATATAAAATAGGGTATGATATACTGCTTCTTTCCACATGCTGCCGATTCATTCATAAATATATCACAAAATTTATCAAATATCTGTGCATTCGGCTTCAGCATCAATGACAATACATGATTGTTCACATGCTCCGGTGCTATTTTCAAATATCCGCTCGTATGATTGCGCGCCACTTCTTTTATATATTCCGGCGAACAAAGCGCAAGATCATATCGTATGCCCGAACCAATAAATACATTCTTTACTTCCGGAAGATTTCTAATCCTACGATATAATTCTATCGTCTGACTGTGATCCGTGTTCAGATTTTTACATATCTTCGGGGCAAGACACGACGCCCTCGTACACTGCGCACATATCGTCTTGTCCTTTCCCCCCTGCATATACATATTCGCTGACGGTCCTCCGATATCGCTGATCGACGCCTTACCCTTCGGCGACTGCGAACATATCTTCAACACTTCACGCTCAATACTCTCCGGTGAACGGCTCTGAATAACTCGCCCCTCATGAGCCGCTATCGAACAAAAGGCACAACCGCCAAAACAACCGCGCATGATCGTCACCGAAGTCCTGATCATATCATACGCCGGAATTTTCATATCCCCATACGACGGATGCGGCTTTCTCGAAAATGGCAAATCATAAACCGAATCCAAATCTTTCGTCGAAAGCGGCTCCGGAATCGGCCCTATCCATAACTCGCGCTCTCCATGCTTCTGAACCAGCCCATGCCCCCCAAAACGCGTCTCCAGAATTTGAAGCCTCGAAGCCTGCGCAAACGCCCTTTTATCCTTCCGAACCTCTTCAAAAGATGGCAGCCGGCGTACATCATACTCGCCACGCCGATTGCCTGAATCATCCTCCCTTACCCGGAGATCCTCCGGAAGAGAAGCACACATCACTGCAATCCCCGGAAGCCCCCTGAATTTTTCCAGTCCCCAGCCATACGACAACCCATGCGCTATCGTTTCAAGAGACCATTCACCACTCCCGAAACTCAAAATATCCGCCCCCGTATCGATCAAAATCGACGGCATCACCGTATCACGCCAGTAGTCGTAATGCGCCATTCGGCGCAAACTCGCTTCTATCCCCCCGATCACAATCGGAATCTCCGGCGCCAGCCTCCGGCACGTCTTCGAATACACCGTCAAGGCCCTGTCCGGACGCGCGCCTGCCTTCCCCCCGGGGGTATAGGCATCGTCATGACGACGCCTTTTCTCCGACGTATAATGGTTCACCATCGAATCCATGTTCCCTGAATTGATGCCCCAAAATAACTTCGGCGTTCCCAGACGAAGATAATCCTCGTCCGTCTTCGGCTGCGCAACAACCCCAACACGAAACCCTTCACCATGAAGATAACGCCCCACAATCCCCGTAGAAAACGACGGATGATCGATATACGCATCCCCCGACACCAGAATGATGTCACAAACATCCCACCCAAGCGAGTCCATCTCTTCCCGCGTCATCGGCAGAACTTCTGCTGTTCCAAGACGCGCCGCCCAATATTTCTTGTGTGTATGAAGCATTTTTCTCTTCCCGTTTCTCTTACGACTGCTCATCCTCAGGAAGTTTCTGGCGACCAAGCCGCTCCGAAATCACTCTGACCAGCGATGCAGGATGCCTGACCGTAACAAACGGCCCAAATCCCAACAACCGGACTACGAGTTCCTTTTCGTCTTCCTTCCGGTACGTCAACGTCACACGATATACATCTCCTGCAATACACTCAATGCTTTCTTTCCCGAAATACCCAAGTTCAACCATCATGCGTTCCAAAAGATTAAAACGATTGACAATTTCCATGCTTAATCTTTGATTTAATTCACAATTTTCTGCACCAGTCTTTTCTTTCGGACTATTTTTATGCGGTTCAGATACACACTCACACAGATACATCCGACCAAGATTTATGGTTGTATTTACCCCGTTCTGCCTGACCGCCTGCAGCCTGAATTTGTCATCCCGCGCAGAATACTCAAGCGCCTGCGGTTCAAAATAACCACAGCAGCGATGTTCCACCCTCGTATTCCAGCCAATTTTCAGCCACAATCGTTCGTGAAGTGCCGACAAAATGCATCGAAACCGTTCTATATACTCGGGATCATCGAATCGATCGGGATCAGATGCCTTGTCAAAAACATAAATATCAGTCGGCTTCCATAAAGGTTCAACATCCTCCAAACCTTCAGCAGACGGCGAAAACAGCCGAATTCTCGGATCATCCAGCATCGTCCGGAGCCACCGCCTCTCGAGACACGTCAACGGCCGTTCCGGCTCATCCTGAATATGCGTCCTGCCTTCCTTGAGCAAATGAAACGATTCATTCCTCTTATTTCCCCCGGAAATCCCACCTAACAACGACTCGATGATCGTCCGGCGACACTCCGGATAGACGTCCGATAAAATCTCTTCCATCCTCCGCCGGCTGATTTCTCCTTCATTGACACAGGCCCGCAAAACCTCGCTCACCCCCAAATATGACGTTCCGTATATTTCATGAAATATACACAACGAATCCAATGATTTACGCTTCGGCATGAACACCCTCCGGCTCGATGGAGTACAGTTTTTTCATATCCCTTATGCTGTCCCAGAAAATCTTTTCAACCTCAGGATTGGAACAAGTCATCAACTTGACAAAACCGGCAAAAGAAAGAAGCCACGGAAGCATCTCCTGCACATCACTGACAACCGCCGTCAAACGAAGCGTTTTATCATCCACCCACTCAACCCGGGCATTTCTTTTTTCCCGTTCCATCCGCTCAAGTACATACCTTTCATTCTCATCAGCCTGTATAACCATTTCGACACGCTCGGTCTTATACAATTCCCCGCTTGTTACGCCCCATAAATACGTATTAAACCACTCAACCATCTTTTCATCGACCGGTTCCACGACATCCCCTAACGAAACACTATCGATATAATCCAGTCTAAACGGCCGATACTTTCCATTCAAAAGGGTCAGAACCCAACGCCGGCCGCTTCTCACACTCACCCGTATCTGAAACGGCTGAACGACAACCTCTTCTCGTTTTACATGCTCGCATTCATTCGTTTTAATGAGCCCGTTCAAATTCCCCTGCAAAATGACATTGAGCCTGGCCTGACGATGCTCGTAAACTGCCTGAAGCAGCTTGTTGAGGACTTCACTGTCCAGAACGTGATGCATATAATGATGCTTAAATGAAAAATACGACGAATTGATATGATATTTATCCGTCAAATAGGTTCCGACAATACTCAAAGTGCCTGCTTCTGAATAAAATGATAACGCATCTTTCCAGCTTTCTTTATCGATTTCATTATGAACATAATAATAATCAAAAGCTTTTCCGACCTTATCTTCTCTAATCAAACCGATATCCATATACTCATAAAGTTTCATTCTAATATTATCGTTATAATCCAAGTTTAATTTTACACCATAACGGTTCTCCAGCAAATCTATCACATATTCATTAATATCAGACCTTTTATGCCCGCCAGGTCTCTTTAAATAATCCAAAAGCGTGTAATGTAAAAATATATCATTATCACTAAACGATCTATTCTTATACACAGCATTCAATGGATTATGATAATAATCACGGCCATCTTTACACATAAAATAACATTTCTTGCCATTTTGGTTAACAAAGTAACGGAAAACACCCTCATCTTTGCCAAAATTCAACCATGCATCCAGCCTTTTGCGAACATCCTCGTAACTGCTGGACCGCTTTCCATAATCATCATGTGACTTAAATCCATGGGCACAAAACTGCCTGACAAACCCTCTCACGGTTGATAATTCTTTAATTGTATAACTGAATGTCATTTCAATCCCCTTTGGAAATGTCTGAATACGGTATCAGCGTTACGAATCGGGGCTCTGCCCTTTCCTCAGTTCGCAATATGAAATGCACTTCGTTTCCCGAGCCTGTCGGCTCTCCAACTCGTTCATTTGCTCACTGGGCTCTGTGGTTTTCGCCATTCACTGGATGGCGAAAACCACAGAGCACCCCCACCAAAGGACTGAATCCTTTGGAACCCTCTATTTTTTTAGGTGGTATAAGTTTTTTGAGCAGCCTAACCATTGATTCCTCGCTGGCCCCCCCCCTAGCTCTCTTCAATTTCTGCCTTACAATAATGTTTTATTCAGAAATTTCCTAACATTGCTATTGTCAGTCAAAAGCCTGACATCCTACGGCTCTGCATATACCCTCACCATGCCCTGCATCGTCAATGCAAGATCCGTTGTGATGGCATCCACACCCATATCAATGGATTGCTGAATTAACTCTTTGCTGTCCGGAGTCCATACACCGGCTATCCCCCCAAGTTCGTGAAGGCTATCAAGTGTCGCCTGCGTGTACTTCGATGTGTAATCATAACTATAATCGGGAATAATATTGTCCGCGACCATTGTCTCAATCGGCTTATCATATTTCGACCCGCCGGCCAGATGCATGACAGTCGAATTCTCCGGCGCAATTTTCCTTGTGTTCAACGTATCCGGATAATACCTGACCAGCCAATCAACCTGATCATTCATCCCCATCTCATTGACAAGCGCAATTCCCTTCTCAATCATCGTCGAAACGCCACTCACCCATTTGACATCGACCAGAACGCGTACCGACGGCTTCTTTCTGGCCTGTTCCAAAAACTCGGAAAATCTCGGCAGCTTCTCCCCATTCCTCAGCATCTGCTTGTCCAATGTTTCAGCATTCGTTGACGCAATATCGACACCGTTAATGCTTTCATTGTGGATAACAAAGAGAACCTTGTCTTTTGACATTCGAATATCCGTTTCAACTGCATATACATTTGAATCCTGCGATCTTTTCAAAGCCGCCAGTGAGTTTCCTGGATACGTTGCTGACGACATTTCCATATCGCACTGATGGGCAACAACTCGCGGAAATGTCGTTACCGGCGCATCTTTTGATACGATAATTTTGCCTCGCGCCAGTTCCGCCATCTTATTGCCTCGAACGAGGACAGAACGATATCTGTCCGTCACCAAATCGTTCGGAATGATGACGACCAACCGCTCGCTTTCAACCATCGTGGATGCCTCAAAACTCTGCCCCGTCGTCAATGATTCAAACCGGACCCCATCACCTTCGACAAACCTGTTCCCATAAAAATAGTACTTGTACCCATGACTGACACGAACCGTCCCGACCGCATCGACATCCGTAAAATCAAAGGGTTCTTCGACCGGAACCTCGGCAGCTTTGGATATATCGTACAATTCCTTCACACGCTCTGCCGTCAACGCTTCACTGTAAACTCGTGCAATCGCAATATCGCCATTCCAGGCCATGTGATCCGTCGTTGGCGCCGCATCGCCTCCAACCCCGAACCATAGTTCCGACCCAAATTTGAACTCCCCGCTCGTTGTCACCGTATTTTTTAATTCCCCATCGACATATACCGATGCCTTGTTCTCATCTTTATTCCAAACACCAACCACGTGATAATACCGCCCGGGAACCGGCTTAACATCACTCGTTACCCATTGATACGCTCCGCCCACATGCGGCAAAAAAGTAAAGGACTGCCCCTTGCTCGCATTCCCTATCATCAGGCCCGTTCCCCCCGCTTCATGCGAAGAAATATATTTGACTTCTTTCTTCCCATCATGGTTGCCCGCAAGACGCACGACAGCCTCAAGACTGTGCCCGTCACTCAGTTTATCCATAACATCCTGACGGGACGCATAATCCACCCGATAATACCCGAAAGCAGTCCCACCCAGAGGATTGCTGAAAAATGCAACATATCGCCCCAAAATATCCGAATAGCTCGTCGAAATAGCATTTCCTTCAATTCTCGTTACCTCAAGTTCCGACGATGCAATATTCTTTGCACTCCCATCTTCATTAAAAACGACATCGAGAATATCAGCCATGCACTCAGGCTCTTTTATTGTATTGCCTTCATCTCCGGTTTTGCCTTCATCTCCGGTTTTGCCTTCATCTCCGGTTTTGCCTTCATCTCCGGTTTTGCCTTCATCTCCGGTTTTGCCTTCATCTTCGTTTTTGCCCTCGTCTCCGGTTTTGCCCTCGTCTTTGGTGATGTCTTCTTCGTGAGAATTTACCCCCTGCTCATCAACATCATCGTCATTTTCACCAGTTTGAGCCTTACCGGTTTGTTCTTCATGATTTGCCTGTTCATCTGTTTTGTCATCAGCAGGCATCTTCTCATCGGATATATTCTTATTCTTTCCCGAATAAATAGTCACGGTATCGGCATCTGAACACGAAACAGCCATAAACATGACTAAAATCAACGTAATATGCTTCATGTTGAATGAAAAATTCATCAATATCCTCCACTTAATGCGACGAAATTCTACACCAATCCACTCTCGTTTCTAATCAAACACACGCCATCTGTAAACCCCAAAGAAACCTCTAAGGAATGTCTGAATTAAGATGATTTACTTTTTTTCCCGGGGCCCCGCCCCGGACCCCGCTTAAGGGCTGAGCCCTTAAGAATCCGCAATATTTTAGGTGGTAGAAACATTTGGGGTTGCCTAACTCTTGTTCCTCGCCGCCCCCCCGGCTTTTTTCAATTACTGCCTTAAAATTTTGTTTTATTCAGAGGTTCCCTAAGGAAGGCCACCCGGCTCTCTGCATTTTTTGCCTTATCATTGCAAAATAATCCGCTATTTTCCGAGTTCAGCCCATATTTTGTAGATTGGTGAATTAATAGTGGCTGAGCTAAAACATAAATATTGCATTCATTTTTCTATTGTAAACTCACAAATCAATGTTAAAATATATTTTATTATTTTATCCTTTCCAAATAAGGAATCAAAAAATGTCTGTTTTTTCCCCCATGAAACTATTCGTTCTTTCGCTGTGTTCAATCTGCTTCGCCATAACAACGACTGAAGCCTACGCAGATGGTTTTTCGTGGCCAACACCAGGCTGCGGCAATGTGGTCACTCAATTCGGGAAACGCGGCAACTCTTCTCATGGCGGATTTGATATTTCCTGCGATGTTAAAGAGCCCGTCGTCGCCATGGCCGACGGAATAGTCTCCGGAGTCGTTCCTTATAAAGGAGGTTCATGCACCTATGATAGCAAGGAAGGAACATGTCCGATTACCAATACCTGTAATGCTGATACAAAGGCAGGCAATTACGTCTCGATCAATCATGGAAACGGCATCTACTCGTTTTATATGCACTTGGACAGCATCGACAAAGACCTTAAATACTTAGATCCGATCAAATGCGGTCAACAGATAGGCATCATGGGAAACACGGGATGCTCCACAGGAACGCATTTACACTTCGAAATCCGAAAAAATGGTCAGGCCGTCTCACCTCATGATTACGTGAAATACGGGGACGCCTGCGTCTGCATTCCATCAGAAGAAATCTGTGACGGCAAAGACAACGACTGCAACGGTCAAGTCGATGAAGACAGCATCTGTGACATCCAGGATGAAATCAAATTTCAGTCAATGATGTTTGACAAACAAAGTACAGACGTCAACGGTGACGGAAAAGCCGATTTATGCGCTCGCGGTTATGGCGGCTTGTACTGCGCTTTTAATGTTGCCGCAGGAAGTAACAGTATTACCAATGTTCTGAGTGAAATCGGTGATACCAATGGCTTCACCAACCCTGACAAATATGCAACGCTCAAATTCGCTGATATCAACGGCGACGGAAAAGCCGACGTATGTATTCGAAATAAAAGCAATATTAAGTGTTGGATTTTTGACGGTACAAAGTTTTCAAAGAGCATCACCGGCCCATCCATGGCCGATGCCGACAAATATAACGCCACAGAATACTATTCAACCATTCGCTTTGCAGACGTAACAGGAGACGGTAAAGACGATTTTTGCGCTCGATTTACCGACGGCTTCAAGTGCTTCCCTTCCACCGGCGAAGGGTTTGCAAATCCCATTAGTATAAACGATATGAAAGACTCCGGCCGTTGGAATAACCCACAGTATTATTCCACGATTCGCGTTGGTGACATCAATGGCGACGGAAAATACGACATCTGCGGCCGGGGAAGTTCAGGTGTCCGATGCTGGATTTCCAACGGCTCCTCTTTCACCGCAATCAATGCCAACGAGTGGAATGATGCCAAAGGATGGGACTCCGCCAAATACTACCTAACCATTCGCCTGGCAGACATCAACGGCGACGGAAAAGCTGACATCTGCGCTCGTGACAAAGATGGAATCATCTGCCAACTGTCCAATGGAACCTCTTTCGGCCCCGCAATTCGCGGCCCCAACTGGAGTAACGCCAATGGCTGGAACGATTTGGCCTATTCTTCTTCCATTCATCTTGAAGACATCAATAACGACGGAAAAGCTGACATCTGCGCTCGCTCTAAGGATGGTTTTATCTGCCACCTCTCGAACGGAAACGGCTTTGGAACAGAATATTCGGCTAGTTTCTTCTCAAACGCCAACGGCTGGAACAAACCGATCTGGTTCAGAACAATCCGCCTGGGGGACATCGATGGTGACGGTTATAAAGAAGTCTGCGGCAGAAACTCTGACGGCATTATCTGCTTCAAATTTACGGACAATGGCTTTGAAACGACTTCTCTTCCCGGTCCCGGTATCAATGATGCCAATGGCTGGAAACAGGATCATTACGCTCTGACCTTTAGATTTGGCGGCCCCAAACCTGCCTGCACACCATCACCGGAAATTTGCGATGCCAAGGACAACGACTGCGACGGAGCCATTGACGAAGACAACGTCTGTAACGTCCAGCCGGAATGCACGCCAACCGATGAAATTTGCGACCAAATCGACAACGACTGCGACGGACAAATCGACGAAGACAACGTCTGTGACGTCCCGCAGGAATGCTCGCCGAGCGATGAAATCTGCGACCAAATCGACAACGACTGCGACGGACAAATCGACGAAGACGGCGTCTGTCCCGTTCCGCCGGAATGCTCGCCGAGCGATGAAATCTGCGACCAAATCGACAACGACTGCGACGGACAAATCGACGAAGACGGCGTCTGTGATGACGACAGCTGTCCCAACGGCACCGACAAAGACGGACATTGTATCGATGATACGAGTTCAGATACTGAACAAATCAACCTCTACATGGACGATGACTGCACGTGTTCTTCGACCTATCGTTCACCGCGCTCCATCCCGCTGGGGGCTCTATTCTCCGTCATTGCCCTTACCGGGACGATCCTCATTCGGCGGCGCCGTGACGGCATGAGGAATTGAAACACGTCAGATTTGTAACTATTTCTCGTTACTAGTCGGGGCTCTGCCCCAGACCCCGCTTAAGGGCTGAGCCCTTAAGAACCCGCAATATTTTAGGATGGGATTAGCTTTTGGGGCTGCCTACCCATTATTTCCCGCTGCCCCTCCCCAGCTCTCTTCAATTTCTGCCTTATATTTGCGAAAATGCTCTTATTTCAGAAGCTTTGTGAACTATCCTTGGCTGAGCTGTAACTATTCCTCATACATTTCTCTTTTATATATTTATTTATACGTCGATTTTCGTTATAAAAGATAGTTTATTTTTCAAAATATGAATATACGAGTGTATTCGTATCATACATCAGTTTCAACGCTTGTCAAAAAATCGATATTCCAAGGAGTTTTCATGAATCAGCTGAAATACGTGATCGCAGTTGTTTTCGTCTGTGCTTCCTTTCCACTTCTGACCGAAACGGCGTATGCACAGTCTCTGGCATGGCCCGTCAGCAACAATTGCAAGACGATCACAAGTGAATACGGGCAGCGAGGAGCGAGTTTCCATTCCGGAATCGACATCTCCTGCGGCGGAACGCTTCAAATCCTGGCAGCTGCCAGCGGTACCGTCACAAACCGAACCTATTCAAGCGGTCAGTGCAAGTACGACAATGCCGCCGGAACCTGCCCTAAATGCGACAATGCCAGTGGAAACTCCGTCCGAATCCAGCACGATGATTCCTCCGTCTCTACGGCCTACCTCCACATGAAGGAAGTCTATGTCAACAAAGGCGATCACGTCACCTGCGGACAGGTTCTCGGAATCATGGGAACCACCGGATGCTCGACCGGACAGCACCTTCATTTCACCGTCTATTCCAGCGGCAGCACCACAGCATCGCCCTGGAATTACGTCCAGAAAGCCGTTTATACATGCCCGTCGACATGCACTCCATCGACCGAGGTCTGCGACGGCGTCGACAACGACTGCGACGGCGCGATCGATGAAGACGAAGTCTGCGCATACGACTACGAAGTTCAGTATCAGAGCATGAATTACGACATGCAGAACACCGACATCGACGGCGACGGAAAAGCCGATATCTGTGCTCGCGGCGAAGCCGGCATCTACTGCACGCGCTCTTCATCCGGCAGCCTCATGGACAAAACCATGGTCCTTGGCCTGAGTGACCAGCAGGGCTGGGGCGACGTTTCCAATTACGCCACGATTCGTTTTGCCGATGTCAACGGCGATGGAAAATCCGATATCTGTGCCCGTGCCGATGTCGGCATCAACTGCTGGACTTCAAACGGAAATGGCGAATTCGGTTCGTTCGGAAGCATCCCCATGGCTGATGCCGACGGTTACAACGACGTCAAATACTACTCGACCATCAAATTTGCCGACATCAACGGCGACGGAAAAGACGATTTCTGCGCTCGCTTCAAGGAACAGTTCCAATGCTACCTCTCCAACGGCACCGGCTTCGACAGCAATCCCATTGGCTTTGGCGATATGGGAGACAGCGGCGGCTGGGGCAATGAGATGTATTATTCGACGATTCGCGTGGCCGACGTCAACGGCGACGGCAAAGTCGATGTCTGCGGCCGAGGAACAACCGGAATCCGTTGCTGGCTCTCTCAAGGCACCTCCTTCGCGCCCGCATTCCATGGCCCGGCATGGAGCAACGACAACGGCTGGGGGGCACGCCAGTATTACACCACCATTCGTCTGGCCGATATCAACGGCGACCACAAAGCCGATCTCTGTGCCCGGGACAGCGGCGGCATCGTCTGCCATCTCTCCAACGGCGACAGCTTCGGCGACGCCATTCGCGGCCCCGGATGGTCGGATGAATGGGGCTGGAACGACTACGACAATTATTCAACCATTCAGTTCGGCGACCTCAACGGCGACGGAAAAGACGATCTCTGCGCCCGTGCAAATGCCCATTTCTCCTGCTTCCTTTCCAACGGAAACGGCTTCGACCAGGAGTTCACAATCGACGAATTCAGCGATGCAAACGGCTGGAACAACCCCAACAAATTCCGAACCATTCGCCTTGGCGATGTCAATGGCGACGGAAAAGCCGACGTCTGCAGCCGAACCGCTGCAAACGTCTCCTGCTATCTCTTCAACGGAAACGGCTTCGACCACGTCGATGCAACCGGCATGGAAGACAGCTATGGCTGGGGCTATCAGCGGTTTTATTCTACCTTCCGCGTCGGCGGCATCCATCCAAAAGCATGCTCGTTCCAGCCTGAAATCTGCGACGGCATCGACAACAACTGCGACGGTCAGGTCGATGAAGGCAACGTCTGCTGCACTCCGTCCGAGGAAATCTGTGACGGAAAAGACAACGACTGTGACGGACAGGTCGATGAAGACGACGTCTGCTGCACCCCGTCCGAAGAAATCTGCGACGGCATCGACAATGACTGCGACGGGCAAATCGACGAAGACGGCGCCTGCCGCGAAGCGCCTGAATGTGTGCCGCAGGATGAAATCTGTGACGGCATCGACAACGACTGTGACGGCCAAATCGATGAAGACGACGTCTGCCATGTTGATCCGGACTGTGAACCTCAGCCTGAAATCTGTGACGACGAGGACAACGACTGTGACGGCCAAATCGACGAAGGCGGCGTCTGTGATGACGATCCTGAAATCGATCCCCCTGACTCGGAATGCGATCCCGATGTCGATGACTGCGACGAAGAGGATGAATGCCCCTACGGCACAGACAAAGACGGAAATTGTCTCGAAAACGCAAAAGGCAAGAAAGGCAGAATTGACTTCGTGGTTGAAGACGAAGACTGCGGCTGCACGACGACGAACCGTCCATCTCGAACCGTCCCGTTCAGTGCAATACTCGCCGGATTCAGTCTCCTAGGCACGATCCTGCTTCGCAGACGCCGCGACTGTCTAAAGCGTAAATAATCTTTCTATCGTTTAGGGTCGGGCTATTGATATACGCCCGACGCGCTCGGCTATGTGCTCGGGCAAAGCCCTGTGCGCATACGCCTCGCGAGTATTTTTTTGAAACGCTTACGCAATCCCTAGATAAAAAGCCGTTCCATCAGAACGGCTTTTTATTATATATTATTATATATAATATATAATTACACTTTTCCGCCCAATTCAGAGGCAATGCCCATAAGCTGATTTGCAATCTCCGGATTGGCTGTTTTTATCTGTTTTGCAGCTTTTGCGGCAACTTCCGCGACCATCGGATTGGGACCAACGGGCAGATTGGCATCGGAGGCCATCTTGCGAATTTTTTCATCCGACGGTTTTTCGGCATCGACGTGATGGTCTTTCACAATGCGGTCAAGAATGGCATGGGAAGGCGGATTGTCGGTGTACTGAATGCTCAGATGCGCAAACGCAGCTGCCAGTGGATAATTCTTGTCGAGATTTTCGACGACTTCCGCGAGCTCGCAGAAATAAACGGCGAGAAGCTGACGTGAGAAAATGAGGGGATGCGTTTTCTGAAGAAGTTCAAAGGCTTCATCATATTTTTTCTCCGACAGAGCGCAGTGAACGAGCTCGAGATGAGCAGGCGCACTCACCGGATTGAATTTAATGACATTGTTAAGCGCAACGCGAGCCTCATCATAGCGTTTTGTTTCAACGAGAAGACCGCCCAGCTGAAGATTGAGCATCTCCATGAGATTGGAAATACGGATGACAGGGCGCGTTTCCTTGACGAGAACGCTAAAGAGAACCTCTTCGATGGGAAGTGAAAACGATACAAGACGCTGCGCATCGTCTTCCGGAAGCTTGGCTTCTCCGATAATCGCCTGAAGTTCACTGATGGCTTTGTCAAAATCCTTCGCCTTAATAACTTCCTGAACATTATCCAGACGAGCTTTGAGCTTGGCAGCATCTTCCTGCATTTTGTCAAATTCAGCCTTTGAGCGTTTGATCTCATCAGCATCCGGATATTTTGCGGCCGCATACTGGCCAAGAGCAAGCACGATCTTTAAATTCTCTTCACTCTTCGGGAGTGATTTGCAGTATTCCTGAATCACTTTGACGTCGTGATTGCCATCACCAGTGAACTCTTTTTCCAGTTCCTTGATTGTTTTTTCGAGTTCACGGGCAAACTTGAAAGAATCGGCATCCGGAAATTTCTTTGCCGCATACTGGCCAAGAGCTTCTATCAGACGCTGGCTTGCTTCACATGGCGGAAGCGTCCGGCAATATTCCTGTATCACTCTCACATCGTGATTCGGTTCTCCCGTATATTTTTTCTCGAGATCTGCCGTTATTCTATCAATATTCACGTTTGTATCCATAACACCATCCAGAAAGCCCTACTCGGCCGAAATAAGAACAATATGGGAGCCTGTCTCCCAAAAAAAGAGCGCATTATCTTAATGTGATTTGTGGCCACATTAAAGCCATTTTTTCAAACAACCGTTACAGCTGTTACAGCCCAGTCGGGGCTCTGCCCCGAACCCCGCAGGGGCTTTGCCCCTGTCCTCAGTTCGCAATATGAAATGAACTTCGTTTCCCGAGCCAGCCTCACTCCTTTGTCACTACGTGACGTTCCCCCTCTCCATTATGGCGAGGGGAAATTTAGGGTAACATTTCATTTGCTCACTGGGCTCTGTGGTTTTCGCCTTTCACAGGATGGCAAAAAACACAGAGCCCCACCAAAGGACTGAGTCCTTTGGAAACCTCAAAATTTTTAGGTGGTATTAAACCTTTTGAGCCGCCTAACCATTATTTCCCGCTGGGATCGGTTTTAATACGCATCAAACGGCTTGTCATATCCCCAAATTCTATTGTTTTCTTACCCTTTCATTCTGTCTTGCAATGAACATACGAACGGCTTCAGCACTGACATTTTCATCCTCATCAGCCGAATGCTGCGTTCGGAAAAGTTTTCGTCCGGATGCCGCCTGAACGTGAATGGTATTCGACTGAGTTACATTTGCCTGACTTTTTTCAATCGGCTTGTCATTTATGGGATGATTGTGTTCACGAAGCTCCGGATGAATATCTGTCCCCTTTGATGAAACATCGACACGACTCGCCTCCGGCATTGCGGAAACTGGCTTTCTAACATCCGTTCGTACATTTTCCGATGTATCGTGTGTTCTGTTTGACCCCCGTTCAAAGCGTCTGTTCTCATCCATCGGGCGACCGGAACGAATGCGTTCCCTAAAATTCCCCTGATGAGAATGATTTCGTTTCCATCGATCGAGTGAATTCTGAACACTGAATGTTTCAGGCTTTTCATCCTTGCGGCTATCGTCCTTTTGAGCAGGTGCATGGACTTGTTCAGCCGGCCTGCGATCGTTTTGAGTCGATTGATTTTGTGCTGTCATGCGGTCTTCATCAAGCCTGTTCAAAGCCGAATCGGAATCGACGACATCCTCGGCGCGATCAAAGCCCTTGTCTTCATGAATATATTTGGCGGCGCGATCGAGATCGAGTTCGAGAGAACAGACGACGATGCCGTGGTCGCTTTTACATTTATCCTGTCCCTGCTGAGTAAATGTCTGATCGACGAGATGATCGTTATAGAGCGAAACGAGGCCGACACGTCCCGTATTTCGGGGATATTCGGTCACGAGCTCCTGACTGACCATGATGTGATCGAGGCTTTCATACATGCCGTTATGAATATGGGTATAATAAAAGTCCTGATAACTTCGACGAGCCTGAATATCTTTGACGTGATGAAGAAGAAGATCCCAGACATGTTTTTTGACGCTGTCAGAGAGTTTATGCTGCGGCACTTCGCCGGAAATAATCCTTGAAGTCACAGCATCACCGGTATCATTGACATCGCCGCAGAGAATGACGGGCCGTTCAGATTCTTCAAGTGCCTGAGAAACGAGGGCTCTCAAAGCGACGGATTCCGAGGCCCGAATCATCAGAGAGCGGCTCAAAGCCCGGGCCAAATCGACCGGATTTTGTGAATCTTCTCCGGCATAAAACACGGCTCGTTTTGACTTGAGATGAACGACAAAGACCGTAATCAAGCCATAATCCCGCACCCGGATATCGGCCTTTATCACCGGACGCGAAAACGTCGTAAACGGCAATGCAACAGCCTCTTTTCCTTTAGGAAAGAAATCGATAACGGCATTTTCCGGAAAATGTGTAAATACTTCTATATTTTCAACCGGATATCGGGAAAGCAGGGCTACGCTTGGCTGCTCACCATCCTCTTCGGCCATATAAAGACGAGCTTTTCGGTAATATGGATTATTCTTTATGATGCGAAGCATGGCTTCGCGATGAAACAGTTCCTGAAATCCGATAATATCTGCATTCATCTGATTGAGCATGAACTCAACCCATTCGGATTTCCGACGATATTCATCTTTTGTATAAAACAAAGTCCCGTTATAAAACCTTCTGTCGGGAAGCATAAAATTCATCAAATTGAACGTACCGACTTTAATGGTTTTAATATTTTGATACATAATCCACCGAAAAAAGAGAAAGTGAAAAAGGATCTGTCATTCAGAATATCTGAACAACGAATTCTAATAATATCATAAATTTCTACGGGCTAAAATATGACCCACAACAATAATGATAAAGAGAGCTTCAGCTCAGCAGAGGGTAATTCACATCTACTGAAATGAGCAGTGCTCGGAAAAAGACTGATCATTTCACAAAAAACGGCAGAAATTGATAAGAGCTGGGGGTGGGGCCCCAGCGAGGAACAATTGCCAGGCAACCCCAAATGCTAAAACTACCTAAAATATTGAGGATTCCAAAGGGCTCAGCCCTTT
>JAZRVP010000122.1:0-3630 GCA_045599245.1 Myxococcota bacterium | reverse complement strand
AAAACCAAAATCAGTATAGGGATTTATATATTTCGACATCGTGGGCCTCCATACGGCAAAACGCGTCATATCCAGTTTGCATCATAACTCGCCAATTTTCAAATGGCGAGGACGTTTTTGTGTGGGGACGCGGGCTATCGGCGGGGCCGATACGCCCACCGCTTCGGCCTATGCCTTTGGCATACGGCCTCCGGCCGGTCGCTATGTGCTCGCCCTTTGGGCTGTGCGCATACGCGCCCGGCTATTTTATTCAATATCGCCAAAATTTCGCGCCATTGCTTGCTTTTGTTCACAGTGTTCATTTTTTTCATTTTTTGGTCGATAAGGATTGAATTTTTTTTTTTTTTTTATGATGGGACAGATTTGTTATTTATTGTCGCAAATCAAACCTATTCTTATCCTTCTTCTCCATGCAAGGAATATCTATGTCCGCTCCTCCCTTAACCCACGTCATTGGCGACTCTGTCAAGCCATTTTGGCAACCCGATAGCCGCATCCTAATCCTTGGCAGCGTCCCCTCCATCGAAACGCGGAATGCAGGCTTCTTTTACGGCCATCCATCCAACCGTTTCTGGAAAGTACTCTCTGCCGCTCTAAACGATGATTTTCCTTCCACAAGCGATTCTGAATCTATAAAAAACAAACAGGGACTTCTCCAAAAGCATCACATAGCCCTGTGGAACCTCATCGCGGAATGCGATATGGAGGATTCAAAAGACGCTTCCATCCAGAATGAGATACTCAACGATATTGCCTCTCTCATAAAGAAGTCATCCATCCGACATATCTTTATCAATGGTTTTGACAACGTCCGATTCTTCCATCGAGTTTGCCGGGATTCAAGGGCTATTCCCTACACAGTCCTCCCCTCCACGAGTTCAGCGAACAGATGGTTCAACCTCGACCAGCTTATAGAAGCCTGGAACATTATTGGATACACACTCACATAGGAGCGATACAACATGAAAACAGCAAAATTAAGATCATCTCGCAAGTTTCTTGTTCTTCTGCATATGTGTTTACTCTTCTGTACATGCGTTTGCCTCCAATCATGCAAAGACGATGGCTTTAAAAACGGATGCCTTCAGTTTATAGACAAGGAAAAGGTAGGGGACGGGGCTGTGGCCCTATGCTGCACGCTTATCGAACCATTCGACCGATAGCCGACGCAGGCCGTATGCGCCACAAGCGCATAGGCCGCGTCCCCAACCTACGCTTCCCTTTCAAACCGCTCGATTATGCAGTCGTGCGCCTTTTTCTTATTGTAGCTAATCCCAACCAGAATCAGATCGCCATAGAAATCCTTTAGCGAATCCGGATACTGATTTTCGTGTATCTGATCGATGGCTGTCTCAACTTCCTGTTTGAATTTGAGTTCGATGACCATGGCAGGGCCGAGGATTCTTTTTTTAGGCAATAATACAATATCGGCAAAGCCTTTTCCCGTCGGAAATTCGCGGATTACTTTATATTGATTCTCGGCAAAAAAGCATAAAACAGAAATGACGCACGAGAGCGCATTTTCATTATTATACATCAGAACCGATGTCATATTCTGATGTGTTTCCTCGACCATGCGTGCGACGGTAGTGCTGTCTTCGGCGAGTATGGATTGTATAAATTTGCGTGAACGCTGGTAGGGTTTTATCGCATCAGGCCAGGAGCATTGTTTGAGCGCCGCTCGAAAGGCCATGCGCACTTCTTCGTTGGGGATAAAAACTTGTGACGCTTCAGCATCATAAGCCAGATAGCCGATATGCGTCAGCAGAGTAAAGCAGTCATCCTTGCATTTGGGCACCGTAAAGGAATTGTCATAAGTTCCCGTATCGACATTGACGCGGCCGCCGCCAATCAAGCACATCACATCGTCATAAATGCCGTCCAAATCCGCGTTGATATAATCGAGCAGCGATTCAAACGAATCCGTCTGCGTCCAGTAGCAGCCATATTCGCGGCTCTTCATCGCACGCGCCAGCGAGCATGGATTATAAACATGATGTTCATGCGAAAACATATAGCCGTCGTACCATGCAGCGGCCTCGGCGCGATCCATCCCAAACTGCTCGCACAACGCATCGACTTCCGACGGAAGAAAACCGACAAAAGGTTCGAGAGCCAAAGGACGAAGCATCGTGTACTCGTAAAACTGATTCAACGACGACTGCGTCTTGTATTTTTTTACGGGCAAAATGCCCGTGATATAGGCAAGAGCGACAACATCGTCCATGTCTTCCAGCTTGAACAAGTCGCGCAAAAAGTGAATCCAGTCTTTCTGCAAACCATCGTCATTCGGGCAGAACCGAAACACGGCATCCCACTCGTCAATCACAAAGACAAAGCGAGCCCCGGTCTTTTTATGAACTTTAATGAGGGCATTGGCCAGTCTCATATCTTTAGGTTCAGCAATTTCTGGCCATTTGGCACTCACTTCCGCGAGAACGGCCGACTCCATGCGGTCGATAAAAGTTTTGGGATCGTCACCGCGCAAAAAGAATGCCTGCACATCAATCCCGATCACGTCATACTTATTGATGTGCATTTCGTAGGACGGATCCTGCGCAATCGCATAAGGCGCAAACAGTTCATGCGAATCGCACGAGTTGTCGTAATAAGCCCGAATCGTGCGCGCCGCCACAGTTTTACCAAACCGCCGTGCTCGGCTCACGCACACATAACGCGCTGACGTATCAATCCACTGGTTTAAAACACCGAGAATGCCCGTCTTGTCGACATAAACGGCATCTTTAATTATCCTTTGAAATCCACCATTGCCCGGATTGAGAAATCTGCCCATTACACCCTCCGCCTGCGATTCTTGCTCGCCAAAACGATTCACGAATCTCAGTACAGACCTTCCGTGGAACGTCTCATTAGCCCATTTTCACCTTAACTCGCCAAATCGCATAAAGCGAGGGATTTTTAGATGGCGGCTCACTTTGAAAATTTTTGCTCGCCGTTTGCCGCACGACATAGGCGGCGCCACCTTATCGATCCATCGCCGCTCTAAACGCTGCCTCGCTCATGCCAGCCTTATCTGCAGCCGTCTCCAACGACAATATTCCGTCTCGCACAAGGCCTATAAGCATCTGCAGCGCCCCCAGCTCCCTGCCTTCCGCAAGCCCCGCCTCACGTCCGCGCTTCTCTCCCTCCGCAAGCCCCGCCTCACGTCCGCGCTTCTCACCTTCCGCAAGCCCCAGCTTCCTGCCCTTTTCTAACCCCTCGTTGTAATGCGTCTGCTCGACGGCGAAAATATCCCAATAATCCATCAAGCTGCGGTCATAGATGCGCTGATCGTCTTCATCAAGGCAGGCATACCGCGCCTGCTCAAAAAACTGGTCAAATGCATCGCCTGTGAGCAGTTCAGGGCGCTCGCATTCAGTCTCGGCCATGGTTTTTATCGCATACAGCCACTTATCGAGAAGCGTTTTCAAATCGGCCTCGGCTTTTGAAAATTTCGGCATTTCGACATATATAAATGTCAATGTCTTGCTAAATATAACTTTCGTGTCGATATCCATGAGCTGAATCACATGGCGATACGCCAGCGACGGGTCTTTGTCGTCCGATTTGCCTTCCTGCACGACAGCCCTGGTTCCCGCCGGCACAGTCATATCCGCCTTGTCGAGCGTA
>JAZRVP010000121.1:0-12934 GCA_045599245.1 Myxococcota bacterium | reverse complement strand
CAGGCGTATCGGCCGAAGGCCGATAGCCTGGCACAATGCGAGCCGTATGCGCCGAAGGCACATAGGCGAGTACACCCACGGCTCTCAGCATAAAGGAACCGAACCATGAAAATGGTTTGGACTGCATTCAGGGATTTTGCCGTATCGAAGAAAAAAATATCGAAAAAGGCAATGAATGTAACGATTCATACAAGTCCTGCGCCGATGGTCTGACTTGTCGCGATGACGTCTGTATCGCAGAAAAAGCCGAAAACGAGGACTGCAATGACGAGACATTCGATAGCTGCGGTTCGGGTCTGGCCTGCTTACAAGGCAAATGCACGCCCTTTGGCGACGAATGCACGACGACGAAAGACTGCAAAGAAAAAGACTCCTATTGCTGCCAAAGTGACGCCTGCGGCCTCAAAGGACGCTGCATCCCCTACGACGACACGACAAAATACGATGAAACATGCCGTTACAAGACGAAACCCGGCATCTTTGAGGCCCAGATTCAGTGCCGATGGCAGCCACCGGCGGATCAATTTCCCAAATCCAATAAAGTTGAAATCCCGCCACTCGTTGGCCCGTTCGGAAACAAGGCCGGCCTGAAAAGTGTCATTGCGGTCTGGTCTTTTAACGAACGCTGCTATCAGGCATCTTTCCCTTCCAATGTCACAACCGCAAATCATCTGAGCGTCATTCGTTTCATCAATCCCGAAACGTGTGAAACACTGGAATCGATTAAATTTGCCATGCCATGCAGTTATTACAACAACCCGGCAGCAGCAGATATCGATGGCGACGGCCTTCTCGAACTCGTTGTTATCGATGAAAACAAACATCGTGCTCGCCAACCTACCGGTCGGCTCCGCGCATACGCGGCGCGTTACCTTACGGACTCGTAAAAAAGTGTACCTATGAATTTTATTGCGAAACGGCCGTTTCCCGTCTTGACGGAATGATTTTTTTTTTTATGAAGAAATTCCTTTTACGCGGTGTAAGCGGTGTAAAAGGCAGTAGTCCAGGTAAATCTTACATTTCAACAAAGGAGACAAGTTATGATTACCCCGACAATGTTCATGGTTGCAATCGAAACATTCGAAATGGACGAAGAAAGCTATGATTGGAATGATCAAGTTCGTCCAATTAAAAATGTCTGCATGGCAACAACATTTCGTGCAACCCAGACCTATGATTCCAAAGGCAATCCCAAGGATAACGATAACGATTAATCATTAACAACACCTATTAATCGCAATAATTCGCTATCTTATTACCGATAATTTATTTTTAAATTATCGGTAGTTTATTCTGGAGATTAAATAATCTATGCAATTAATAATAACGACAAGTCAAGATGTGACATCTGATATCATCATTCCTTATATTCAAAAACATGATTCCATATTTCGTTTTAACACAGATCTTTACGAAAATTACAACATAAATGTTCATTGTAATGGATTTGAAATAGCAGATCCCACAGGACGAACCATATCAAATGCCAAGGTAACTTCACTATACTGGCGAAAGCCTTGGATGTCAACACGACCGACCCCAGGAACACTTGCATATTTTGAAGAGTGTCAACGTAAATATTTAATCCGAGAAATCGTTAACATCTGTAACAATAATAAGGTATGGATGATGGTTGAACCTTTTGCAGAGCATAGAATCGGCAAAGTCATTCAAATGCAAAAAGCAAAAGACTATTTTAATATTCCTGAGTGGTGCATCGTTAGTGGTAATGCAGCATCAGAATTAACGCCAACATGGTTGGTAAAAACGCTCTATTCAGAGAGTGTTGAACAGATGGCTCCTATTGTCAAACCATGGACAGAAGGTGTTTTATCTTCTGATTTCCAGTGGTTTTTGCAAAAAGAAGTTGAAAATGCCGTATTTGATGTTACGGTTGTTTACGTATGTGGTAAATGTTTTGCTTATCGAAAAAAACGTGAACTGGGAAAAGTCGACTGGCGCATTGATATTTTGAAAAATCAAGACAACAGATGGGAATATTTCAAACTTGACATTTCATCAGTAAAAAAAATCTGTAAATATATGGAATTCTGTGAATTAAAATATGGTCGCCTCGATTTTCTTTTAGATTCAAATAATGAATTGATGTTTCTCGAAGTAAATCCAAACGGACAATATGCATGGCTTGATTTGGAAGATGATTTCGGAATGCTTACACACATTGCCCAAAACAGCTTGGGAATATAGTTTAATGACTGTATTGTTTGGACATCTTCATGCGTATAGCCGGATATCTCCTTACAAAACTTGAGTCAAATTTAAATTGAGCATAAAATGATGTTCAAACTAATCGTTGATATTGTTAAGAGTTCTAAGTTTCAGAATTTTATTCTGTTAATCATCATCATTAACAGCATTATCATGGGGCTTGAAACATCTAATGCCCTGATGTGTCATATAGGTGTTCTATTAAATATCGCAAACCATATCTGTCTCGGCATTTTCATTCTGGAAATCGCACTCAAACTCATTGTTTATAAAAAATCCTTTTGGCATAATCGCTGGGATGTTTTCGATTTTTTCATTATTGTAATATCAATTATCTCAGTTCTCCCAGCCATCTCTTCGTTCAGAATTTTTAGACTATTAAGAATAGTTCGAAATCTTAAGCTGGTTATCAGCACAAAACCGTTCCAAGTAATAGTAACCGCCATTTGGAAATCTTTACCTGGTATTTCCTGGACAACGGGGTTTCTCTTCATCATCTTTTACATCTATGCTCTGCTCGGCACATCTCTGTTCGGATTAAAATTCGATGCATGGTTTGGTTCTCTCGGAAAATCCCTATATACACTCTTTCAGGTAATGACTATGGAGAGCTGGTCAATGGGCATCTCGAGACCCGTTATGCAGGAATATCCTTTCGCATGGCTGTATTTCATTTCTTTTATTCTCGTCTCATCTTTTTTCATTATGAATATCATCGTCGGCATCGTTGTCAATGCTGTCAGTGAAGTATCATCACTCTCCCAGGAGAATGAAAAGTTAGAGAACAGAAATGATGAGACATCCATCAATATCATCAATACGACGTCCAACAGTGATACTGATAGCACAACCGCTAAAGATGAACTCATGGTCACAATCCCCACTCCAGCCAGAGCAGAAGACATATCACAAGAGCGCATCGAAGGAATCGCTGCAGGAAAGATTGAAATCTTAATTGAACTTATGAAAGCAGGCGATATTTCGGTGAAAACGGCAGCAGCGAAAGTTTCGATGAGCGAAGCTGAATTTGAAGCGCTTTGCGCGAAAAATCAATATATTTTTCCTTCCTCATCACCCGCGCGTCCGCCGTATCGACGATAGGAGATAGGCGACGCCACAAAAAAAACACACCGAACGTCGTGCATCGATAGACAGGCCGCAGACAAAAAAAAGGACGTTATAAACGTCCTTTTTTTCGCCGATGTAACGTCAGGCCAAAGCCTGACGCAAATCAACATTCCATATCAAACAAATATTAGTTCTCTTCGAATTCGGCATCGATGACGTCGTCATCTTTCTTCTTGTTGTCGCTGCTGGGAGCGGCACCGGCCCCCTGCTGATTGGCCTGTGCATACATGACTTCCGCGAGTTTGTGAGAGGCGTTCATCAGTTTTTCTTTGGCTTCTTTCAGGGTATCGAGGTCTTCCGAATCTTTCTTCGTCTTGGCTTCTTCGATAGCAGCCTTGAGGGCATCGACATCGGCCGGCTGAAGTTTGTCGCCATAGTCCTTGATCGATTTTTCGGCGCTGAAGATGAAGGAATCGAGTTCATTGCGAGCATCGACGACTTCACGACGTTTCTTGTCTTCTTCTTCGTGTTCTTTGGCTTCGTTGACCATGCGATCGATATCGTTCTGGTTCAAACCGGAAGAAGCTTCGATTGTAACGCGCTGTTCTTTGCCGGTTGCTTTATCCTTAGCAGAAACATTGACGATACCATCGGCGTTGATGTCGAACGTGACTTCGATTTGGGGTACACCACGCGGTGCAGCCGGAATGCCTTCGAGGTTGAATTTGGCCAATGTTCTGTTCTGGGAAGCCATTTCACGCTCGCCCTGGAGAACGTGAACCGTAACTTTCGTCTGGTTGTCATCAGCCGTCGTGAAGATTTCGCTCTTGCGGGTAGGAATCGTCGTATTGCGGGTGATGAGTTTGGTCGTTACGCCGCCGAGGGTTTCGATACCGAGCGAAAGCGGAGTGACGTCGAGAAGGAGAATGTCTTTGACGTCGCCGGCCAGAACACCGCCCTGAATGGATGCACCAAGTGCAACGACTTCATCCGGGTTCACGCTGTGATTCGATTTTTTACCAAAGAATTTCTCAACTTCCTGCTGAACGAGAGGAATACGAGTGGAACCACCGACGAGAACGACTTCATCGATATCGCTCACGGATTTGTTGGCATCGCGAAGAGCTTTCTTGCAGGGATCGAGGGTCTTGGCAACGATACCGCTGATCATGTCTTCGAACTGGGCACGGCTCAGGTTGACGTTGAGGTGTTTCGGACCCGTGGCATCTGCCGTGAGGAACGGAAGATTGATGTTCGTCTGCGTCATCGTCGAAAGGGCTTTCTTGGCTTTTTCAGCTTCGTCACGAAGTCTCTGGAGAACCATTTTGTCCTTGCTGACATCAATGCCGCTGTCTTTCTTGAACTCTTTGACGAGCCAGTCAATAATAAGTTCATCGATGTTGTCGCCGCCAAGGTGCGTATCACCGTTCGTCGAAATAACTTCGACAACGTTGTCACCGACTTCGAGGATGGAGATATCGAACGTACCGCCACCGAAATCGTAAACAGCAATTGTTTCGTCTTTTTTCTTGTCGAGGCCGTAAGCAAGAGCAGCTGCCGTCGGTTCATTGATGATACGACGAACATTCAAACCGGCGATTTTACCGGCGTCTTTTGTGGCCTGACGCTGTGAGTCATTGAAATAGGCAGGAACCGTGATGACGGCTTCCGTGACCTGCTGACCGAGATATTTTTCGGCATCGCGTTTGAGTTTCTGGAGAACTTTTGCACTGATTTCGGGCGGCGTAAACTGCTTGCCACGGCTTTCAAAACCAGCCGCACCATTGCCCATACGGATGACTTTGAACGGCATGTGCTTCGCTTCTTCTTCGCGTTCGCTGTACGTCATACCAATGAAACGTTTCGCACTGAAAATCGTGTTTTCATAGTTCATCGTCGCCTGACGACGTGCAAACTGACCAACAATCGTCTCACCTTTGTCGTCGAATGCAACGACGGACGGTGTCGTGCGATCGCCTTCTTCGTTTGTAATGACTTTCGGCTCACTGCCTTCGAGAACTGCTACGCAAGAGTTGGTTGTACCAAGATCGATACCGATGATTTTTCCCATGATTTGTCTCCTAAAAATGCAAAAAAGTATGTCTGCGGCAAAGAGCGCCGCTGATTAAAAGTCCCGGCTGTATCGCGTCCCCGTTTCGGTATTCCTTACTTCAGAAAACGCATCGCTCATCCTTAAGCCACAAAAATTGCGTTGCTCAACGCAACGGCACACCAGAGTAATCACACTTTTTAAATGTCAAATGCACTCGCTCTTTTTTTTGTGTTTTTTTTTCACATGAGTTTGCCCGTCATTTCAAATGACAAAACACATGCTTTACCTGCTTCGACAACAAGTCCAGGTCGTCGACATTATAAATGAGACAATCAGCCCTCGCGACGCGTTCGATATCGCTCATTTGCGAAGAAATGCGCCGCAAAACAGCTTCTTCACCAAGACCGTCGCGTCTCATAATCCGTTCCACTCTCACCGCCATCGGACACAAAACAACGACCGTTTTGTCCACAAGCCTGTCCCAGCCGGCTTCAAACAATAAAGCTGCATCAAGTATCACAGGCCCTCTGGCGTCATGCAATCGACTTTTCGCCGCCGACAATAATGCCGGCTGCATAATCTCATTCAAAACACACCGATTTTCATCCGACGAAAAGACCATCCGGCCAAGAACACGGCGATCAATAACTCTCTGTTCTCCTCTTATTGCAACAACTTCAGGACCAAAATACGCCTCAAGTCGATCGCAAACCTCCGCCGTCTTATGCACCTCTCGCGTCAACTTGTCGGCATCGATGATTTCATATCCCATCGACTTCGCCAAACGTGAAACCGTCGATTTTCCGCAACCAATGCCGCCTGTTAGCCCAATCTTCATGATTTAACCAAGTCCAGAATATCCGGTCCTCAAAAATCGCTTCTCGAGTTCCGACATCGAAAATACGAAATGAACAGGACGCCCATGGGGACAATTCGATCGAAATCCCGTCGCATCCATCTGGCGAAACAGCTCACGGACTTCTTCCGGCGTCATCTTGTACCCCGCACGAATCGAGCTGTGACACGCCATCGTCGCCAGAATATCGTCCCGAATTTCATCAAACTGCGTTGCCCGGCCGCTCTCTCCCAAATCCGTCAAAGCATCGCGAATCAGAGCCGAATAATCATATCCATCGAGACATTTTGGAATCGCTCGAAGGGCAAACGTGTTGTTCCCCATTTCATCCATCTGGAAACCGAGTTTCTCAAAAAACGACATGTATTCGAGCAGTATGTCGCAAAGACGCGGATCGAGCTTGATGAGAACCGGAAACAAAAGCCCCTGAGCTTCTGCCCCCATACCGTCGTCGGCAATCTTTTTGAGCCGTTCGTAATTGATTCGTTCATGCGCCGCATGCTGATCGATGATGACAAGAGAATCCCCGTCGGAACAAATCAAATAGGTCAAGGCATGCTGCCCGATGTACGTCAGGCTGGAAAAATACCCGAAAGACTTTTCTTCTTTTTCGACAAACGGAAGGAATTGAACACGAGGTTCTTCGCCGCGAGTCCCGCCGGCATCCGGCGGCGTCAGAGAAAACGGACTCTGTTCAAAGAAATTCCGGGGATTGCTGGCTGGCTTTTCGACCGATGGCTCTGAAAACGGACTCTGTTCAAAGAAATTCCGGGGATTGCTGGCTGGCTTTTCGACCGACGGTTCTGAAACCGGCTGATCGTTGTCAAAAACACTGAGCATGGCCCGCGCTTTATCCTGAAGAATGCGGGATTTTTCCGGCACTTGTTCGAACGCATCCGTTGCTGTCCCGGCCTCGTCATCGGCCTCCTTTTTTTCCTTATCGCCTTGTTTTTTGGGGAAATCAGGCGCAAGTCCGTAATCGCGGCGCAGGTTATCCTCAGGCGCTCTAAATGCAGCATCCGGGAGCATTTCAAAATATCGCGCCGACGGAACCGATGCTTTTGCCGCAGGCTGTTCACTGCGTATCCACGGCGTTTTTTCCAGTCCCTGACGCAAGGCACGATACACGGCCTTGAACACTTCGTCCTGATCCTGAAAACGAATTTCATGTTTTGTCGGATGCACGTTGACATCGACCTTGTCGAGCGGAACCGTGAGAAAGAGAACGACACAGGGCTGTTTGCCGTGAAGAAATTCGCGATATGCCTGAGAAACAGCAGACTGAATCGTTTTATCCCGAACGATTCGCTGATTGACATAAGTATAGGATCGACCAGCCGTCGACCCCGAATACTCCGGTGAACAGAACAATCCCTGGACGAGAACATCCCCTGTCGTCGTCGGTTCCACGGGAAACAGATTGTCAAACAGCGAACGTCCAAACACCGCCAGTGCACGATCGGAAAGACTTTTATGAGGAGGATATTCACATTTTATTCGGCCGTCGATCGTGAGTTTCCATCGAACTTCGGGACAAGCCAGAGCAAATTGCTCGACGACTTCGCAGACGCGGCGCGTTTCCGTCGCCGTGGTTTTCAAAAACTTGAGCCGGGCCGGGGTATTAAAAAACAGGTCTTCGATCAGGATTTCAGTCCCAACCGGCGCCGCCGTTTCGCGGCACTCCAGAAGTTCAGCCCCTTCGACGCGAAGAAGTGTCCCCATTTCATCACCTCTTCTCTGCGTCGTGATTCGCATTCTCGAGACTGCAGCCATCGACGCAAGAGCTTCTCCGCGAAATCCCATCGTCGATATCGCTGCCAAATCCTGCGTCGTCTGAATCTTCGATGTCGCATGTCGAAGGATCGAAAGTTTGGCATCCTCCGGTGACATGCCGCACCCGTTGTCACACACACTCAGACGCTTTTTTCCGCCGTCTTCGAGCTCAATTTCGATCGAAGTCGCCCCCGCATCCAGTGAGTTCTCGACGAGTTCCTTCACGGCACTCGCGGCACGTTCGAGAACCTCGCCGGCAGCAATCTGATTGCACAATGCCTGAGGCAAAACATGGATAATGCTCATCGCTGACTCCATAAAACAAAAAAGCCGACCAAAAGGCCGGCTTCATTGGGATTAATTCCCTCCATTCTGGCGACTTTCCTTTTCGGCTTTTTTCTCCAGAACGCGCTGATAGGCCTGATTGAAATAACCTTCTTTAACGACGAATGTGCCATTGGCTTTTGCCAGGTTGATCTTCTGCTGAACCCAAAGACCATACGGCCCGGTCAAATCGATGACAGCTTCGGGATCACCGACGAGCTGAAGAGTCTTAATGGCGATGGCATTTTTGCGAAGATTTTCAGTTTCCTCCACGAATTTTTCACGGCTGGCGTCTTTCTTCTCAGTCACGCGAACGATGACGGTATCGGAACCAATGGCATAAGCCTGAGGCAGAAGGGTATTGGCAGCAGCATTGCGAATATCGCGAGCCATATCATCGCTCAGACCAACGCCCATGATGAAGTTTGTATTGGTTTCGGCATCAGCCACAACTTTTGCAGAAACGCGGTTGGCTTCGGGAATGATCGGCAGATCGGTTGGAACGGGAACGAGGACGGGCTGTGCCGGTTCAGCAGCAGTCTCTGCGCCATCGGCAGACTGTTCAGCGGCATCAGCAGTCTGTTCGGCAGCCTCTGCGCCATCGGCGGCTGTGCCTTCTTCAGCAGCCGGTTCCGGCTGGACGGCAGGTGCCATCGGCTGTTCGGCGAGTACATTGGCATAGAGCGAAAGTGTCAAGGCTTCCTGAAGCGATTTGCCCTGTCCGGCGAGCGCGAGAATATTTGTCGAAGCCTCCTGCGTTCGAGCCGCAATGCGGCGTTCATCGATGAGTTTTTCGGCAATGCTATCGGCAACACTGTCAACCGGCGCAACGACTTCTTCGGCCTTTTCGACGACTTTTGCGATGATATATCGATCCGAAAGTTCAGCCGTCACGACGGCACCAACGGCCTGACCCTCGAGTGCTTTTTGAAGCGATTCGGCCATGATGTCGATGCTCAAAAGTCCCGTCATCCCGCTCAGTGACTTGTCCTCGGATTCGTCATAGTCGGTAAATGCCTGACCAAAATCGAGCCCCTTTTCGAGAATCTGTGTTCTGGCAATCGCAAATCGCTCCGCCGGCTGATAGGTTTTAACGGTTTTGGCACCGGGGTTTGTCAATTTGGAAAGCTGTTTCTGAATGACGATCTGCTGGAGTTTAGCTTTGGCCGGCGTCGTAAAATCACCGCGATGTTCGTTGTAATACGTATCGATATCGGCCTTTGATGCGGTTTTGAAAGCTGCAATTTCTTCCGGAGTAATCGGCTTGAATGTCGCGCGAACGGCATCCGGCGTCATGCGAATGACCTCCAGAGAAGCCGTCGCATGATCAAATGCATACGTCTGCCAGAGCGACTCATCCGAAACGCTAATCGACGAAGCCATCAGGGTCATATAATGACGCGCAAGAAGTTCCTCGCGTTTGTAAGCTTCATAATCGCGAGCGGACATCCAGTATCGCTGAAGTGCATCGTTATAGCTGCGCGAATTGAACTTGTTATTCTTCAAAAATCCAAGCCGAATGACGTCCGAATTGCCAAATTCCCAATTCGTGATGTAGTCCTGAAGCTCTTCATCGCTCACGCGCAGACCTGCTTCCCGTGCGGCATCCGCGAGAAGGTAAATCACGCCGATTCCTTCCGTGACAGCACGAGCGGTCATCGGATAGCTGTCCGCACTGAATTCATCATCGCCATAACGCTGATAAACCATGCTTCTCATCATGTCATAGCCAACGCTGTGCGACCCAATCGTCGCCAAATCACCCTGACTCTTCTTTGAAACGCATGAATCCGTTCCAGGAAGACCGAACATGAAGATGAAAACGATGATAATGACGCCAAAAAGAACAACAATGAGCCAGGAATTCTTCTGGTCTCTTAAATCCTGAAGCATACTGAGCTTCTCCAGCTAAATGGTGCACCGCCGAGGCGGATAAATGACGAAATGAACCCCCTCAAAATTGAGGCGGCACAATATATGTTTCAGCCGTAAAAATACAAGTATTTTGAATACGACGGCTATCGGCTTTGGCCGATACGCCATCGCTGCGGCGCTATTTCTGCGAAATACGCGCCGCAAACTATTTTACTCAGCCGACAACAGGTTCCCCATTTTCAAGGCGAAGGCTTGCAACCGGAGCCGTCTTTTGCTCTCCCGTTGCCATATTCTTGAACGTAACCGTCCCGGCCGAAAGCTCGTCTTCACCAAACACCGCAACATATCGTGCATGGCGTTCATTGGCATAATTGAACTGTTTTTTAAGTTTGTCGAACCCCGGATACAGTTCACACGAAAGCCCGAGTTCCCGAACAGCGCTTGAGAACGCCGTCGCGGCATGAAGCGCACTCGCGCAGGCCGGAGCAATCACGACATCGACATCACTCGTCTCATCGGCAAACATGCCGCGTTCCTGCATGATGACGCAGATGCGTTCAAACCCGAGACTAATCCCGACGGCAGGAATATCGTGGCCGGAAAACATCCCGATCAAATGATCGTAACGACCGCCGCCTGCTATACTTGACGCCAGACCTTCGGCCTGAATCTCAAAAATTGCGCCCGTGTAATAGTTCAAACCACGTGCGAGTTCGGGGCTCACGCGAATGCTTGGTCGATTACCAAAATGCTGGGTTGCCTCGACGATCATGCGCAGTTCCTGAACCGCCTGAAGCGCATCGGCTTTTTCAGCGAACAGGGTTTCCATGACATTGAGCGTCTCTTCATTTGTCTCTTTTGCCTGAATCATATCGAGAAGGCGGCGGGCGCTTTCTTCGCTGATTTCGCGCTCAATGAGTTCCTTCATGACGCCGTCGTTTCCGATCTTATCGAGCTTGTCGATCGCCGTAATGGCAGTTGTTTCCTGCTCAATCTGAATACCGCAGACCTCGATCATGGCGCGAAGGATTCGACGATCATTGATATGAATGCAAAGGGCGTCGAATTTGAGTTCGGCAAAGACATCGCTCACAGCGTGAAGCAGTGCGATCTCGGGAAGGGGAGCGAGTGCGCCGATCATATCGATATCACACTGATAAAATTCTCTGAAGCGGCCATGTCCGGGGCGATCGGCGCGATAAACCGGCTGAATTTGATAGCGCTTAAAGATGCGTCCAATCTCATTCTGATGCATAGCAACAAATCGAGACAGGGGCACAGTTAAATCGTAACGAAGCCCGAGATCGCACTGTCCGGAGGCAGCTTTTGCACCGCGCATCAAAATTTTGAAGAGCAGCTGATCGCCTTCCTCGCCATATTTTCCCATGAGGGTTTCGATGTTTTCAATGGCCGGTGTTTCAATCGGCGCAAATCCGTGGCGTTCATACACGCGACGAATGGTATCCATGACGCGATATCTTTGTCGCATCTGTTCGGGAAGAAAATCACGGGTTCCTTTTGGAATTGCAGCTTTTAAAACGGCCATATTATATCCTGAAATATTTTGAATCGTTTTGTTGCCAAATCAGGCACAACGAAAAGCATCATATCTGCGAAAAGCAATAAAAGCCGGAGCTAAGCCGGCATAAAAAAAAACGCATGCCGTATGACATGCGTTTGAAGCGCCTCGCAAGAGGCGCATAAAAGCAAACGAATTAGACGCGGCGGCTGTAGTACTCGATGATGAGGTTGTCGCGAAGGTCGGTGATGGGGACATCTTCACGAGCCGGGGAGTTAATCATTTTGGCCGTCTGTTTTTCGGCATCAAATTCGATGTAGCTGGGGCGAGCGAGGGAAGGCGTTGCAATGGAATCCTGGATAGCAACGATTTTCTTGCTGCGTTCACGAAGGGAGATGACATCACCCTGACGAACCTGGAAGCTGGCAATATCAACTTTGCGGCCGTTGACAAGGATATGACCATGGTTGACGATCTGGCGTGCAGCAGGAATTGTGGGAGCAAAACCGGCACGGAAAACGACGTTGTCGAGACGGCTTTCGAGGAGCTGAATCAGACGAAGACCGGTATCCAATTTGCTGCTGATGGCGGCTTTCATGTAGATAACGAACTGACGTTCGCTGATGCCATAGTTCAAACGAACTTTCTGTTTTTCATCGAGGTGTTCACGATATTCGCTGACTTTGCGGCGATGATTTGCACCGTGTTCACCGGGAGGATTGACGCCTTCGGCGACCGTCTTGCGAGACAGACCGGGAAGAGCACAACCAAAACGACGAAGAATTTTAACGCGCGGACCTGTGTAACGACTCATGATTTTCCTTTCTTTTTACAGTCACAAAATTGCACGAATGTGCGTTGCATTACCTTCTGCGGAGCTTACCGCAACATCGATTTCCAACCATTTGGAAAACGGAATGTTTTGAACCGTTGCAGTCGGAGAAATTCCGGGAAAACGGCTCACAGCTAAAAAAGAATACCTCAGAAAAGCGAGGCGCGCTTTTACGTCTCATAAAAGCGCGCCGCCAATACTTTATAATAATTAACTTGTCAAGTAATTAAGCAAAATCGTGAATATGACTGTTACAGCTCAGTCGGGGCTCTGCCCCGATTCCTCAGTTCGCAATATGAAATGAACTTCGTTTCCCGAGCCTGTCGGCTCTCCAACTCGTTTATTTCATTTGCTCACTGGGCTCTGTGGTTTTCGCCATTCACTGGATGGCGAAAATCCTCGGCC
>JAZRVP010000120.1:0-19621 GCA_045599245.1 Myxococcota bacterium | reverse complement strand
TCCAACTCGTTCATTTCATTTGCTCACTGGGCTCTGCGATGCCAGCCGTCCACCGGACGCCTGCCTTCTCGGCCCCCCCGGCTCTCATCAATTTCTGCCTAAAAATTGCGAAATACGCCATATTCAATAGATATATGAATTACCCCTGGCTGAGCTGTAACATCCGATCATGATGAATGTCTTTTTTGCTTGCCTTTTCCAAAGGAACGAGCTAAAAGGCCGCCTCGTTCCTGGATAGCAGAGATGTTATCTGAAACGACTTGATTATATTATCATGATGAAGGGGTGGCCGAGTGGCTGAAGGCGCTCGCCTGCTAAGCGAGTATACGGGTTATTCCGTATCGAGGGTTCGAATCCCTCCCCCTTCGTGTGCACCGGTAGCTCAACTGGATAGAGCAACGGCCTACGAAGCCGTAGGTTGGTGGTTCGAGCCCACTCCGGTGTATGAGCCCTGAAACTTTTGTTTTAGGGCTTTTTTTTTACCTCCATTCTCGACTTTATCGCATTAAGCAATGCGTTCATATTTCTTCTTATCAGAATCGCATTAAGCAATGCGTTCATATTTCTTCTTATCAGAAAACAAATGACAGAAGAAAGGGCAAAGCCCCCAAAAAACAATTAATCAGAGTTTCCCTAAAGTTCGACATGTATCAGTTGTCATATTTGAAAAAAATCGACATGCGAACTGTAACAAATGAATCTCGAAGGCATCATATATAGTGCAGGGCAATTGAGCTTTGCACAGCAGGAGGTATGATGTCGGCTCAAATATAAAAGAAATAAGGTGACCGAATATCCATTCGTTTGCAGTCATGGTTTCATCATCTCAAATGCAGCCATGGAAACAACAAATGCATGTGAAAGTAGGAACCGTCCACATAACGTAACGGCCCAGACTTGATAATCTTGACGAAGAGTATTGAGTATGAACTGTTAACGGCACCAAAGCGCATTGAGAGTACGTGCTTTCGTTTTCAGGTGACTTTTTTAATTGAAAAAAGCCGCCACGAGAGGAGTGTATTTTGTGCGCTGGACTCACAAAAAATCGGGTTGGCGAGTCGGTGGGACTGGGGGGCCCTAAAGTGGTTTGGGGGAGGAGCAGGCAGACATAAGGTATTGATTTTATTAAATAAAAAACAACATTCCCATAAACAGATGATCGGTGAGAACGAAAAAAAGCCGCGCTGTATCGACAACGTCGATAAGCGCGGCCAAAGCGCGCTGTATGAAATAGGCGCGCCCATATATCAATACAAATTCTTACATGACATCATCTTCACAGGCATCGAGAGTAATCGGCTCTGAAACGTTATTATTTTCATCGCATTCATTGAAGAAATCGGATGTACTTTCGCCCGGAGCATCATCAATAACGTAATAGAATGAGAGTTTTTTTGGTAATTTAAGCGGAGAAACATCAGTTAGTACGATGTTTCCGTCCTGATTTGAAACTTTTTTAGCCGTCAAATTCCAATCGAGAAAAGCCTTAATGCTTGCGCCAGGTGCGACAGCGTCAGGTACACGGACCGAACCGATGAGAAGATCGACTGGGGTTCCATTATCATCATAATCTTTGAGATAGAACGAAACCCAAACCTTTTTAACACTCAGGGAGCCTTCATTTTTCACGTTTGCCATGAGGTGATAATTGGGGCACTTCTTTTCGACTGTGAGTGTATCCGGAGTAAAGTTCGGAGCATTGAACGCGTCATCGGGCTGTGTATTTGCGCGATAATTATTGAGCCGCTTGTTGAGCCAGTTTGCCTCTTCATGTTTTGGAACCGTTCCGTCATCATTAATGTTCGTGACATGATAGGTGTGCTGATTCCAAATTTTTCGAGTTCGAACCCAGTTACTGTGACTGTCTTCATAAGCGATGACGCCAAGTGGCGTATCAGGAAAACCGCAGCTGCCATAAGAGGAACTCGTCGTAATAATTTCGGTTTTACCGTCGCCGTCGATATCAGCGATGAGGGGATAATCGAGAACGGTTCCGGAAGTGACCCGTTCCTGCATGAGAATGGAGCCGTTACTGCCATCATATACGCGCAGAAAGCATTGGTCACGGTAAACGACTTCGGCTTTTCCATCGCCTTCGAAATCAAAAACGGACGAACCCGTTCGATAGCTGGAGGAGTCATTTGTGGGCGTATCCCACAGGATTGTTCCATCGGGATTAAAGACGGCATATTTTGAGCCGCCGGCGATACCGATTTCAGGTTTGCCGTCTCCGTTAAAGTCGGCGATATTCGGATGACCGCCGCCGCCGCCGGGATGATTTGTTTCCCAGATTTTTTTCTGTGACCACTTGCCATCCTTGTCTTTATAAACTTTCCAGACACTGACAGCGCCGGAGGAGGCACTCATCGACTTGACGCGAACGATTTCGGGAACGAGTTCACCTGCCTCACCGGTATCCGGAAGGAGGTCAGCGACTGCCGTAAATCCCCAATTTGCTTCCGCTTCCGGCATAATTTTCTGGCATTTGTTATCATACATGTGATGGCCGATAATCTCGCTCTGACCATCCTGATCGAGGTCGGCGACGACAAGACCATACTGATACCAGGCCGAATAGCTCGGGAAATAGAGCTCACACTGCCATTTAGAGAGATCATTTCCTTTGATAATACCGCGCGTCGTTACGATTTCGGGGACGCCGTCTTCATCGATATCAGCAACAGCAGGATGGATATCAGTCCACAATCGACTACTCGATTCAACGAGCGGTTCAGAACGATTGACGATCGTCGCGAAAGCTTTTTCTTCGAGCTTCCAGGAGTTTTCACCATCTTTGACGAGATTGAGAATGATAACGCCGGAAGGATCCGAACCGGATACGAGAGAAGCTGTGGTTGCTATGATTTCGATTTTTTTGTCGTTATCGACATCGGCAACAGCCATGCCGTCATAATCATTGAACTGATGGGCCGAGGATCTGGCCATAACCTCGCCCGTGTCACCATTGAGGACGATGAGTTCAAACCTCATGTTGGTGAAAACAACTTCAGGAATACCGTCACCATTGAGGTCGGCGACGGCAGGGGTATTTTCGACTTTATATTCGCTATAATGCCATTTTCTCTTTGGCTCAAAAGCCGCAATTGGCGGCCGATAAATGCATTTGGCATCATTTGCTTCCTGAGAAACGCAGGTATTTGAATTACCGACGTCACAGAATTCCCAGAGGGCACAATCATCATTTTCTGTACAATCTTTGCCGCGATCGAGGCATTTGTTGAAGATACAAATCTCAGAAGCATTGTCGCAGCACAAATTCTGATCAGCCCCGCAACGGGTTGTATTCTCGGAACAGGCCGCATGACATTCATTATCGAGACAAACTTCAAACATCTGACAGCAGACTTCACTATGAGCCTCACCACAAAGAACGCGAGGGGCATCGCAGACAGGAGCACAATAACTGTCATTATGACACGACATACCATCTGGGCAGCAGAAATGCTCCCTGCCGCAGCTTGCTCCGGTGTCACATTTTCGATCACAATACCCGCCTTCATTGCAGAACATTCCATCGTCACAACATTCGTTGTTGCAGGGAGCCGTTCCCTCATCATCGCAGGCCAGTTCACAATATCCCGTGAACAAATCGCAAACTTCACCGGTTTCACAGCAAGTATCGCCGCAGACGGCATTTGGACACGCAACACATTGATTATTTTCGCAAGAATCACTTGGCGAACAGGCATCACACGGATTTTCGGGAACAACGCATTTGTTCTCCGAACAAATTTCATCGTCTTTGCATTTGGCACAAGGCTCGTCTTTGTCAAAGCAGTTTTCTTTCACACAAATCTGATCGGATGCGCAAGAAGCACAAGGATTTCCGGCCGGATAACAAACTTCGTTCACACAGGTGTCTGTCGGTCCACAAGAGGCACAGGGAGAGTCCTTATCAACACACACATCATTGATACAAACTTCTGATGAATCGCATCTGGCACAGGGTGAATCTTCCGAAACACACCGGTCACTCACACAAACCTCATCGCTGCTGCATTTGGCGCAATCGGAATCGGATTTGTAACATTCACCTTTAAAGCAGACTTCATCATTTTGACATTCACAGTCTTCATCGCCAGATGAAACCTGTTCATTGCCTGAACTCGTGTTCGGAGACGAATCGTCACTGCAACCGCCAATAAAAGAACACAGAACAAGATAATAAAATGCTCTCTTCGGACTCATAAAAGCTCCCATTCATTTTTATCAAAACAAACAGGAGTAATTTTACACACCGCATCAAACTATTTCAAGGATTGAGAAAAAACTTTCCACAATTGAATCAAAGATTTGTGGAAAACGGGATGAATCCAATCGGGAGCGACATCACAGGCGGGTTCGAGAACAAAGTTTCTTAAATGCATTCTTGGATGAGGAAGTTCGAGATCACCGGGACAATCGGGATGAATCACGAGATCATCGTAGAGCAAAAGATCGAGGTCGATGGGACGAGGACTGCATTCCGGAGCAGGACGAACCCGCCCCAGGACATGCTCGACTTCGAGAAGACGATACAAAAGTTCTTCAGGCCCGACAAAAGTCTGTGCCTTCATCACGGCATTGAGATAAGGCGGAGCCGGTTCTTCAGGAACACATGCCCCGGGCTTGTCATATACCGGTTCGGTCCGATAATATCGGCTCATCCGAATACCGATGAGATCACAACCAAGAAGCATACAAGCCCTCTCAAAAGCAATCTCAACGTCACCAAGATTTCCCCCCAGTGCAATCAATACATTATTCAATTAATTCACCGAATATTCAAACTCGCGAATGACAGCCATGTGCTGCATATTGCTCGCCCCTGAATCATCGCCCTGAACCGGCGATACATCGTTCAGTTCGCCATATTTCTTATAGACGCGAGAATCGAAAACGTGCCCGTGATTGTATGAGTGAGTTCCAATTTCGACAGGCACTTCAAATTTATGAAATGCCTTATCGACGAAAAGGTGATCGAGTGTTTTGCCTCGATTGGCAGCAGTCCCTTCATTTCCACTCTGATCCTCGGGAAGAGTTACATCAACTTTGAAGTTTTTGGCCAGCGAACCATTGCCTTTGTAATTGGCATTAAAATCACCGCCAATCATGAGGAAATAGTCCAGTTTGTTGTTGACGTCGGCAGCCACTTTTCGCTCAATAGCCGTCATCAGACTGGGTGCTTCCTGTTTGTTTTTGTCAGTACTCAGGTGAACACTGATGACGAGAAGTTCTTTTTTACCGGGCAAATCGATGAGAGCCCAGTTCCAATCGCGATCATTAATGATATTGGACGACCAATATCCGGAATCGATGATTGGATATCGAGAGATAATGCCATTAGGAATTTTTCCTTTACCGCGAAAGACATAGTAACTGGGATCAAAGGCTTCATTAATGAGTTTCATTGCGGCGGTATCGGAGTCGCCCTGTTTATACCAGTTAAATTCCTGAATCATGACGATATCTGGTTTGACAGCCTTGAAAATTCTCACGCCATGACCGGGGCTGTAGGATGAATTGTTTCCGGAAGTAATATTAGCGGCCATTGCCCGAATCGAAATATGATCTTTACCATTGTAATCCATTTCATCGGATTCGGTATCGATGACCGTGAGTTTCAAAGGATCGATGGGATAATCCTGATAGCGCGTATCGGAACTGACGACTTTGAATGTTAATTCCAAGTTTTTGTTGCCATCGGCTTCGCCATCACGAATCCCCGACACAACAACCGTCTGGTTGGAAGCATAATTCGATTTTGAGAAAGAAAATGACGTATTTTCGAGTTTTGCTTCACTCGAGTCTGAAAGGCTCAATGTCACAACAATATTTGAAGTCGGTTCAAAATCCGGATGGAACATAAATGAAGCCCGTCCACCTTCATAAACTTTGAGTTCCTTAGCACTGACGGTAAAAGATACTTCACCCTGGTATATGCACTGCGCCGTGCCATTTTCCATCTTGCAGTACCGTTTTTCGCCACAAGATTCAGACACGCCAAGAACCCCAGCGTTGCATCGGCGAATCAAATCCCCGCTGCAAACATCGGTACAAACGGGCACCTGACCTTCTTCACATTGATTAGAGGTCATGTTGCATATCGGACGATCGGCGGGACAAGCCTGAGTTGACATCGACCAGTTCTGAATGGCAACATCACAGCTCTTATAATTCAGCCCATCCATGCAAAGGATTTGACCTGCTTGACAAGCAGAATCAACGGGAACATCCGTTCTTGTCTGACAATTGCCATTGCTGCAAACCGGCAACGCATCCGGACAGCCGAGAACATCCGACCAGCCTGCATCCGCCGTACAAATCTGAAAAGAGCCGTCTCCTGCACATCTTTTTTCGCCGGGAGGACATGTGACAACAGGGCCGACAGGTCCAACGGGTTCATCATCCTGACAAGTAACACTTCGAATCAATGACCACCCATTATAGGCCTCGTCCAAACTCGAAACATTGAACGTCAAAATAGCCGAATGATCCCCATCCCGAACCGCATTATCGATACACGAAACGGACAGAAGCTGAGTCAAAACGTCAGTTCCGGGCATAAATGTCAAAACAGACTGACTGAGAGCCACATGAAACGGATCGGAATTCGTGATCGTAACCTGAACAGCAGCAGAAGACGATCCACCTAGACTGACAAAAAGACTTCCAGTGCCTCCATGTTCAGACAAAACAAGTGGTTCTTCAGGCAAAATTCCAAAAGAAATGTCGTCCGATGAATTCTCTCCACACCCTTGAGCCAAGAGCAATGTCCCCAAAAGGGCAAATGCGAAGAAACAGCGTTTCATTTTTTTATCCTTTATCGGCGTATTCTCTGGATTGACCAAAGAAAGAGTTCAATACCGTTTAATAAGTATATTTAAAATCACGAATTACGGGCATGTGCTGCATATTTGCAGCGCTTGAGTCATCCGCCTCGACAGGAGAAACGTATGTGAGTTCACTCGTCGATCCCATTTTTGTTTTTGCATAGACGCGGGAATCAAAGACATGCCCGTTGGCATAAGCCTGGGTGCCGGTGTGTGCCCCGATTTCGACAGGAATTTCAAACCTGCACCAGTCGGGACTGCACAAAACGTAGTCGTAAGGACTGTTTCGCGTGAGGTTGGTCGCGTCATTTCCCTTTTGATCAACGGGATAAGGAGCCGTTGTCGTAAAAACAGAGGACATCCTGGCAATGACATCGGCTCTGGATTTGGTATTAAAATCACCGCCGACAACGACGAAATACGAAAGACCTTTGGTGGCATCCTGTGCCATTTTTTCCTGAATTTTCTGGATAAGGACAGGCATTTCAAGGGCATTGTCATCGGTATGGAGATGAACACTGACAGCGAGTAGTTCTTTTGGACCGGGAAGATCGACAACGGCCCAGTCCCAATGGCGATTATTGACGACGTTTGAATCCCAGTAACCGGAATCGAGAATAGGAAAACGAGAAATAATACCGTTTGGAATGGCACCTCTGCCGCGATAGAACGAAAATTCATCACCAAACGTCGATGCGACAAACGGCTCAAGCTGTTCATTGGTATCGTTTGCCCCATTCCAGTTAAATTCCTGAATGAGAACGACATCGGGCTGAACGGCTTTAAAGATTCGGACGCCATGTCCCGGAGAATAAGACTGATTGTTTCCGGAAGTGATATTGGCAGCCATGATTCGAAGCTGAACCGAAGTCCCGGTATGCTTGTCACTATCGGCACATTTTACTTGAACCGGAGCCAGTTTGTAGCCTTCAAACCGGGAATCACCGCCCGTTATTTCAAAATTGACGTAAAATGTCTGCGTTCCATCCTCAATCCCATCGACCTTACCGGAAACGAGAACCGTTTGTGGCGTTTGCCATGTTTTTTCATCAAAAACGAGGATATCTGGAGAAACTGTTCCTTCGGTATCATCGGAAACGGTCATTCGAATCGTCATGGCTTCCATGGGAGCCGTTCCGGGGGCAATCGTAAACTTCCCGGGAGCCCCGCTTTCTTCAATAGAAAGTGTGGAAGAACTCACTTTGAAAGAAGCCGGAATGTTTGGCGGATCGTTATCGATATTTTTAACGAGCACACTCGTAACGGGCAAATTCTGGTAACGCGGGTCATCACTGACTGCGGGGCCCAACTTGATGGAATAAGACACATTTCCATCGGAATCGGTATCATCGACGCCCGAAATATGGACAGTTTGTTTTTGATTCCAATTCTCGGGCATGAAGACGAGCTGAGAAATGTCTGTTGTCCCTTCGGTGGTGTCAGAAGATGCAACGGGAATGGTCACAGAAGACATTGGCTGCCCTTTGAGAACGACATCAAATGATGCGGTGCCGCCTTTTTCGGTTGTTTCAAGGCCGCCGACAGGAGAGACAAGAACACCCGGCGTCCCATCAGGAACGAGCGGCACCTGTTCATCGTCGATATTGACGACATTGAGCAGAATGCTGTTGACATCGGCATAGGCGTCATCGGTACTGAGGGCGGAGATTTCAACCTGAAAAGCCTTGTCTCCATCGAGAATATCGTCATCGACACCGGAAACTGTGACGAACTGAGGGGTCATGAAATCGGCGGCGCTAAAGAAAAGTGTTTGAGGAAAGACTCTGCCCTCAGCTTCGTCAAGGCTTCGAACGGCAACCATGACGCCATTGACTGGCGGCTGACTCAATGCAATCCCAAACTGGGCTGTTTTTCCACTTTCAGAAACCTCAAGACCGGAGCCATTCGTGATAAGTATCGCCCCATGCTCCACTGTCTGACTGGATGGCAGGGGATTGTCTTCGGGATTGACAGGCTGAGGATTGTCCGGATTGACAACAACCGGTGAATTGCTTCCGGGGCAGACGATGCTTCGCAGCTGAACATTCTGCTGATAATCCGGATCGAGGCTTGACGTGGTAAACTTAATGAAAACAGTTGAAGAAGTCTGAGTATTTTTCAAAAGACACCGAACAGAAAGCGTTCTGGCGACGTTCCAGTCCTGAGCAGAAACAGTAAATTCGTCCTGGCTTAATTCAATGATGCCGGTTTCACCTGGCTGAACCTGAATCGTCACAGGAAAAGCCGGAGCCGAAGAAAGTTGAAGAATAAAGTCCGAACTGCCGCCATATTGGGAGACAACGCTCTGAGTCTCGGGGAAAACGAGAAAACCAGCCTTGTTATCGGCTTCATTATCCGTATCACACCCCAAAGAAAAGAGCCCAACCAGGCTCACAACACACCAAAACCGCCGTGACATTGAAACGCCTCCTGTCTGCCCGGCCGTGTGCCGGGGCGCAGTAACTACTCAAAACAGGGAAACAATGCCAGAATTAACGCGTTTTTTTTCATTTTATTTGTTTTTTTTCGCTACAGACGACGGGAAATTTTTTGGCTTCAAGGACGAGACCGGTTGCCGTCAGAGCAAAAAACTGGAGGGTCAGTGCATAGAGAATATCGCGAATATCGACGACACCGCGAGCGATGTTTGAAAAATGCGCATTGGCCGACAAATTCTGAAGCATCGTCGCTGTCACACCGGATGCATCGGCAGAAAGCCGATGAACAAAAGTGAGAGCAAAGCACATAAAAAAGGCCAGAAGCATGGCGCTTATCTGATCTTTTGTCATGGCAGAAGCGAGTATGCCAAGAGCGAGATAACCGCCTCCAAGGAGTAAAAGAGCCATATAGCCGCCCCAGACAGGCCCCCAGTCGAGCGGTCCCAGGGATGAAAGCGTTATCGGATATGAAAGCGTAAAGAAAAAGACGGCTGCCAAAAGCGTCATACTCGCCAGAAATTTTGCAACCACGATCTGCCACGTCGAAACAGGCATGGTCTGCAAAAGATCGAGGGTATGGAGGCTTCTTTCGGAAGCAAAAGTTCCCATCGTGAGTGCCGGACAAAATATCGAAAGAAGGAGAGGCGCCTGTGAGAAGAACTTCCTCAAATTGAGAGCCTGAACATTGTCGAAGAAATCGACGAAAAACATGGCACCCATAATCATCAGGAAAAGAACGATGATGATACCCACGACGTGAGAATGAATCATGCGCGACAAATCGCGGCAATAAATCGTAAACATAGAGACGCTCAGATTAGAAGTTGATTGTATGTATTCCGAGGCTTTGCCCCCATAATTCAGCCTGTATTTTTCGTATAGAAAGCAAAAAGTTGTTCGATCGTTGCCGACGGTTTTTGGATTTTTTCTGCGACTTCAGCCAGGAGCGACGAAACCGTCCCGTCACAGGCTATTTTGCCGTGATTGAGCAGGATAAGGCGTTGAGCAATGGCTGTCACTTCCTGCAGAATGTGGGTGGACATGAGAACGGTTTTTTCCTTTCCGATTTCGAGAATGAGATCGCGAATTTCGCAAATCTGATTGGGATCGAGACCGGTTGTTGCTTCATCGAGAATGAGCACTGAGGGATGATGAATGATAGCCTGAGCAATCCCGACGCGTTGCCTGAAGCCGCGAGAGAGGTCATCCACTGGCCTGTGCATGACTTCCATAAGGCAGCACTGTCTTGCAGCTATTTCTACCGCTTCCTCTCGTTTGTCTTTGGGAATTCGTCTCTGAGCTGCCACCGATTTCAAGGCGTCATAAACGATCATATCGCCGTAAAGGGGATTATTCTCGGGCAGATAGCCGAGATTTTCGCGAACACGCATGGGTTCCCTGACGACATCGTAACCGGCAACCGTAATCTTTCCTGAACCGGGTCTGAGCAAGGTCGTAAGAACTTTCATGGTCGTCGATTTTCCGGCGCCATTGGGACCGATCAAGGCGACAATTTCACCTTTTTTGAGTTCAAAGGAGATGTCATCGACCGCGAGATGCGCGCCATAATCATAAGAAAAATGCTCGATTTTAATCATATATTTCCAGAATTTGCGGGCTCCAGCCAGCCCAAAGCCTGAACAAACCGGTGCATTTCATAGCACAATTCTGCCTGACGTTTTCCAATTTCAGGTCCGGGAACCGTAATATCAGGATTGTCATAGACGAGGAATGCCTCATTTTTTACGGCATCGAGCATGGGATAGACCGAAGCGAACTGTTTGCGAAGGGATTCGGCATCTTCCGGACCGCGTGCAAAAAAGAGAATAAACCGAGGGTTGAGTCGAATTAGCGTCTCGGCATCGATTCGCGCCCATTTTTGGGAAGAGACCATCAGGGGCTCAAAACCACAGCCCCGAACCAGAGACGCGAGATAGGCGGGAGACTGCGCGATGTAGAGCTGCTGATAGCGAGTATCGAGGCGATCAATGACGACCAGTGCGGGAATCTGAGCATCGGTTTTGAATCGTGATGCATTGTCCAGGAGTGTCTGTTTCAGGCTGCCGACAAGGGTTTTAGAAATTTCTGAACGATCGAGAGCCTGTCCGATTTCTGAGATGGAGCGATTTATTTCCTCGATCGTATCCATGGAAAAAGCCATGACAGGGACATGTAATTTTTCGAGTTTGGCGTGCAGTATTTGATCGGAGGGATGGAGGAGAACGAGCGCCGGACGCATATCGACGATGCGTTCAAGAGAAGAGGCGGGATCGAGCTTAGGCAAAGCCGCAACCCGGTCATCGACGGTCCATGGACTGACGGCAATGAGAGAAGAAGAACTTTGATCCTCGAGAGCCAGAACGACTTCGGCAAGAGACGGAGTGAGGGCAATGACGCCGTGTTTCCGATCATTTTTCGGGGAACAGGAAAGCAGCGTAAGGGATGTGACGAGGATCAAAAGAGCGACAAGACGTTGAGTCAAAGCAGACGACATATTGAAGATGAAGACAAAAAGAGAAAAAGAGCCGCGTATTGGCCCCATGAGGGCCAATAGCGGCGAAGCCGGCCGTGGCAAAGCCAGGCCGGCAGGGCGTTCGTATGCGCGGCTTGCGCGCATAGAATGCCCTATATTACGGATTTTTTCTTTTGCCGGTAAAAAAAACCCCCTATTCATGAGAAATCGCGTAAAATAATTTCTCTAATTTCCATTTCGGAAATATGCCCGGTTGTGGACAACCTCTTTTTCAGGAGCTGATATGAAAAAACAGTGGATTATCCTTGCACTTTGCGGTCTTCTCACGATGAGCTGTGGTAAGAAAACAGAAGAAACAACGGCCGTAGAAGAAGATTCGTCCGCGCAGGTCGAACAGGTCGTTGAAGAAAACAAATTTGAAGCCGAACCTGCAGCCGATCCTGAAGAAAAAGCTGTGCCCTCGCGCGATGCCGACGAATACAAAGATGCCGTGAATCAATTCATGGCGAACATTCCGGCTGATGCCGCCATTGCATACCTCACAACTCGCGAAGTTGCAGCCAAAGATGCCATCCCCAAAATCGGCCAGGTCATGGCCAACAATATTGAAAACGCCAAATTGAAATCTCATCTCGGTCTGTTCTTTGATTTCGACAAAGCCGTTGAAGACTGGGGTCTCGATAGCGAAAAATTCGATATGGCCGCATATTACCAGAGTGACAATCTCGTTTTGATGGCAACCGTCAGTGACGAAGCCAAATTCAAGAACAGTTTGAACAAACTGCTCGAAGACATGGGACCCAAACTGGAAGAAATTGGCGTCACCGTCAAGAAGCCCAAAAAAGGCAAAGCCGATTTCGACATATATGACATTCCGAGAAACGACAAAGGTGCCTTCCCGCATCCCGACATGAGCCTCGGCGTTCACTTTGCCGGAAAACGCATGACACTCGTCATCACGTCGGCAATTACGCCAAAGCATGAAAACTTTGTCAAGCCGCAGGCCAATCCAATGACCAAGGATATGCTCCCCCAAATCACACCGGAAACAGCCATCCTCGGCAACTATAACATGGCCAAACTCATTGAAATCATCGGCACTTCGCGCATCCTTCCGGACTTTTTCGATGGCACACCCCTCATTTCTCTCACCAATCTGTCACAGGTCTGCATCGAAGAAGCTCAGGACATGTTCTCCATCATGCCCAATATTCTTCAGGACATCCGAATTTCCGGCGACCATCCCAGCTTCACAACAACCTACGTCGTTGCTGATAAAGACAAACTCGAAAAACTTCAGAACCTCCACGTAAAAGGCATCCGCCAGAGCCGTCTTCACGACATCGCCGGTTTTGAACTCCATCTCGACGTCAAAGCACTCGCAGAAGTTGCCGAAAGCATCGTGACAGAAATTGCTGAAAAACCGTATAAATGCCAAGTTCTTGCCCCGATCCGGACTCAGGCTAAAGAATATTCCGAAATGCTCAAAGGCGATGCCGCACTCAAATCCATTACGGATTCCGTCACAGGCATCAGTGCCGCACTTCGCCACTATGCACCGGGCGAAGCCGTTCCCACCAAGATTGCCGCAAGCATCACAACCACTGCCAATGCCGAGAAAGCCATTCCTCAGCTCTGGTGGCTTATCAATGACCTGCCAAAAGGACAGAACCGACTCGAAATCACAAAAGGTCAGATCACAAACGTCGAGTTCCCTGTTCATCCATTCAACATCGAGGTTCGCAAATCACAGGCTCTTCTCACGGACAAAGGCATCTATGTCACCACGCCGGAATACGACATCGAAGCCATTTCCAAGACCACTGCAACCGATATTCCACATCTCGCCGAAGTCGTCATTTCCGACACCCTCATGCTCGATGTCATGAAGCTCAACTATGAAAACCGCAAAAAGGAAATTGCACACAAACGCCAGATGAACCCGGGCAAGGAATTTGCCGATCCTGTCGAACCCAAATCCCACGGCATTCCCGGCTATCGCTTCATCGGCGACGTCAATGACAAGGGTGTTGCCCTCACGTTCTCCGTCATTCCCAAATAATTCAAAATCAGCCGGATAAACAAAACCCCGTTCGAATAAATCGGACGGGGTTCTTTTTTGCCGAAAAAAATCCCGAAATTCACAGGAATTCCGGGACAAAACTACTATTCGACGACGCTGCCTTTGGCCGTGCAGACGAAGTTGTCGACCTGAATGTGATCGTTATCCGCCCTGGTACTGCCAACATAAATGATGATGCGGGCATCACTCGCGGGTGCCTTGAGTTCAAACGTGCCTCGCGTCCACTCCTTCGTGTCGTAATGAACAAAATCCGTTGCCTTGGCATCGCCACGGTTGCTGTAGGTATGAACCCTGACATCGCCGGTGCCGCGAACCCAGTACGAGCAGTCCCAGGTGCCATCCGGAACTCTAAAGCCCCATGACGTCAGACGATTTTTATCTCCCTTGGTCGTATGAATGAGCTGCAGGGCGGCATCACCATGATAGACACTCGTCGTGTACTTCTTAATCGAGTCAAACGAGAGTTCCGACAAATATCTGTTCGGAGCAGCAGTGAAGTTGTGATAGCCATCCATGGCATACCACCAGTCCGGAATCGAATGAACATCTGATTTTTCCGTGAACTGGAAATCAACCCACTCCTCAAAACTGCCATTGGGAATGATATTGATCGGACATTTGAGCTTGTCATAAATCTGCTTGTCGTTTTCGTCGTAGTTGAAATATTCAAAGTAATCCGAGTCAACGGTCTTACACTCTTTTGCATTGTTCACATCGATCGCATAATCGGAGTCAACACAGGTGTGCGTCTTGCCGTAACAAGCCGGTTTATCCTTGGTGCAGTTTGCTGAATCGAAGCAGCGACCGGCCTTGACGACACAGGTTCCGCGAGAGGCAAGCGTACATTCACGCCAATCGACCTTGCAGTCGACTTTTTCACAGGGATCACCGGCAACACACTCGTTGGATGCACTGCAAACCGGCTTGCTGTCATCGGTGCAGTCTTTGTTGGAAAGACATTTGCCGTCAACACGTTTGCAGGTATGGGTTGCAGTGTCACAGATCTGAGTGGCGTCACAGGTTCCCTGCTCCGGTTTGTCCTTTGTGACACTGCAGAAACCTTCTCTCGGAATGCATGCTCCCGTGAAATTTCCCTGCTCATCTTTATGATTTTTCACATCACAGATTTCCCAACTGTTTTCACAGACGATATCCTGACAAAATTCATGAACGGTCTGAACACACTGGAAGCTGTCGACAACAACCGTCCCATTTTTGACGCCGATGAGCGGCTGGAAGGAATGCGCCAGTGTTTCATCAATCGAAATATCGAAGTCATACATTTCGTAGGTGCTTGAAAGGCCCGTAATTTCTTTGGTTGCTTCGGTATCTTTTGTTTTGGAACTGTCTTTGACCTTTTCGCCGGCTTCATCGAGAAGACGGTAGCCGAGATTGAGCTTGCCCGTACCCTTGGCATAAACCGTACAGGTGAAATGAATATTGGCACCGGAAATCGGGTTTTCGGGAACAAGAATCGGGTCGCCTTCGAGCCGGGCAATGACATCGCAGTTGTTGTCAAAATTGACCGCCTTTTCACAGGACTGCGGTTCTTTGGATGAGCTGATTTCGGGAGAACATTGAACGGAAGTGTTCTCATAAAGCTTCCAGCGATCAGGCATACTGCCCGTCCAGTCTTCAAAGGACCAGTTCAGAACAACATTTTCGGGGTCTTCTTCACAGGCCCCGACTTCTTCTTCACAGGCCGTAATCTCTCCGGACATGTTTCCACATCGTTGTTTTTTGCCATCCCAGGTTTTGTCGATACAGGCATTCCAGACGCAGTATCCGCCGGCACATGTCCTGGCATTTTCATATCCGATGGTTGAAAGCTCGCAGTCGGATGCAGACTTGCAAGTATCATATTCGACGCCGCACCCCTCGATCATAACGCATTTGCCATTAGCTTCATTACAGGCCTGACCTGAAGGACAGCCGCCAGTACAGGCCGACGGTTTATCCGGGGTCTCGGAATAGGAACAGGCGCCCTGTTTGCAGACGCCGTTTGCCTTGGCAACGCAGTCAGTATTCGCAAGACACTCGACACAAACCTTTGCATCATTACATTTTTTGCCAGCTGCCGCACACGCATCACACGGATCTGACGTGGCCGGAACACATGTTCCATTGCTGCAAACATCCGTACCGGTACAAGCCGGATTGCAATCGGAAGAAGGCATTTCACACACCCCCTTCTGTGCATTGCAGACCTGCGGGGCAATGCATGCATTGTTGCAGGCATCGACCTGCGGCATTTCACACACACCTTTCTGGGCATTGCAGACCATCGGCGCAACACATGAATTGTTACAGGCATCGGCCGCCGGATTGTAACACAGTCCCGTCTGCGCATTGCAGACCATCGGTGCAACACATTTATTATTGCAGGCATCGGCCGGCATCACGCAGCTGCCCGTCTGCACATTGCAAACCAGCGGCGCAACACACAGATTATTACATGCATCCTTACTCTCGCCGCTGTCATCCGAACAACCGGCAAAAGATGCCGTCATCAACACACAAAATGCTGCCACCAGGCCACTTTTCTTTGACATCGTTCCTGCTCCACAGAAAAAAAAAGACGCCGACTGGACGCCATATAAATGCACGGTCTTATATGGGTATTTTCCACCGGTTTCAAGCCCTTGCAAACTTTCCGCCGATATTTCTAATGCTTCCAGACAGTTCAAGTTCGAGGATGGCCTCATCAAAGTCGACGGGAAAACCCAGATCGGCTCTGAGAACCTCACGAGTGGCTGCGCTCTTTGAAAGTGCCTGAAAAATGGCCATTTGCGTCGGTGGGAGCCGAACCATCACGCCAGAACTTCCCTCCCCTTCCGGTTCAAACAGGGGAAGCTGACGCTGACGCCCCAGGCAGTCCAGGTCCCGGCACTGGCTCAAAAGCCTTGCCATCCCGGATTTGACACACAAAAGTCCCCCCTCCGTACGGTCATCAAATCCCTGAAGAGCCGCAACAAACACGGGCCTTTTCATGCGATGTGCCGCTCTGGCCGTGTACAGTGCCCCGCCGTCAACTCTGCTCTGAACCACAATGGTCGCATCGCCCAAGGCCGCAATCACGTCATTTCGCATCGGAAAATTCGGCCTGAACGCAGGCTTGTCCGCAAACTGGCTCACGACGGCACCGAACTCCCCCGCATATTCAAAAATGTCGGCATTTTCTTTGGGATAAACCACCTCCGGACCAACCGCACTCACGACAATCGTCGGCGACAACCGCCCCATGGCCGCCCTGTGCGCCACACCATCAACGCCCAATGCCCCTCCGCTCGTCACAACATACCCTCGTTCCATCACATCAAATGCAATCATTTCACCAATCCGGCGCGCCTCCGACGGCGTCTTTCGACTCCCCACAATCGCAATCTGCGCTTTCTTCAAAAATGACACATCCCCGCGAACACTCAAAATCGGCGGCGCACTCATTGAATACAGACTTGTCGGATATGCCCCGTCCCCAGGACAAAGTATCGAAACGCGACGACCTCGATACGCCTGCTCTATCTCCGCCCCCCTCTTTTCCGCCTCTTCCAAAGGCGCCACCCCGTACTGCCCCAAAACCGCATTCCAGACGCACTCAACCCCGCACTCCGTCCCCGCAGCCAAAACCGCATTGAGCCGCACCGCAGACGCATCCGTCTCATGCCACAAATAAATCGCCAGATGACGTACAAATCCCCTCAAGCCATTCTCTTCCGGATTCTGTTTCATAACCACTCCCCTGAACGACGACAGGTCCATCCTGCCTCTATATATGATGCCGTCGAAAATGATTTGTTACATTCCGGATGCATTTTTATTTTTTGGGGCGCGTCTATCGGCTTTGCCGATACGCCACGCAAAAGCCCGTGTCTATCGGCTCCGCCGATACGCCACGGGAGACCCATTCTTTTTTATTGCATTCATTGACACACCACGGATAATCATCTAAGAACAAAACAAATTGGTATGAAATAAAAAGAGACGGCATCAGTATATTTGCATACCAGGAGAAAAATATGAGCACAAAATATATCATCGTCGAAAAAGAGCCGGAAGGCCCTGGGTGTTTTGTCATTACGGTTATTATCATCCTCGGTATCAGCCTCATTTATGGTGTCTATAAGCTCATTAAAATGTTTATAACCTGGATTACATCGATCAATCCATACAGCATTGCCCTCTTTTTCTGTACTTTGGCACTCATCGCCGTAGCTTTCTTTTTCTTCAAATATATTTACAAATATTATAAATACCGGGCCATTAAAAAAAATTTAACGTTTTTAAAAGAGGATTTATCCTGCATAGAAGAAACCTATCAAGGATTAAATCTCGCTTCTCAGCATGAGATTGATGCACACATCAAAGAGTTAAAAAAATTAGAAGACCAGATATCATCACGACCTGAACTCGGCATAGAACTCAACTTTGAACTCGAAGCATACACCAAAACTCTTGAAAGCATGTCACAGGCAGTGACAGCCAAAGGACAATTACTCACCAGCGATTCACTCGAAGAAGAAGCCTACCAAAGAACCGTTAATTACCAAAAATACCTGGCTGAAAATAACTATCAAAAATTACGGGAACTTGATTTTTGTCAGATTGACAAAGATATTGAACGCATAGAATCCTACACAGGCACAACAAAAGCAGAGGTGAAAACAGCCCTGGAGTACATCGCCGAAGGTGATTTGGCTCTGCAGCGTTTTCAAAACTATTATTACAGAAAAATTAAAACATTTCTTAATATAAACTATAATAATACCATCGAAAAATTCCAAATGCATTTTTACAAAGGAATTCCGCTCTATGTATTATTCATCATTCTTATTGGCTCCATCATTCTCTTTTCCTTTAATAAAATTAAATGGGACGAGCAAAAAGCCATTGCAGAGGAACAGGCAATCCTGGAAAAACAAAAAGCTGAAGCAGACCAAATCATTGCAGAACAATTAAAATTAAAACAGGAACTAAAGCAAATCGAAGAAAAGTTAAAATATTATACAGAACTAGAAATAATCAACGATGAATTCGAATTAAAAGGTAGAAAGGAGCTCATTGTCGATACCCCGGCAAAACATAACTATTCAAACGATAAATCCTGGAATATAACACGTACAATTGAAAACTGTGGCAAAGACCGAAACGACTGTTGCGAAAATGGCCAAAAAGAATATTTAGAATTTCTCAGCAGATACAAAAGAGAAATATTAATACTTATTTTAAATAGCAAAAAAGAACCACAAGGCGAGTTATTTACACGCTTTGACAATGTTCTGTTTGAATATGTCCAAAATAATGCTGACATTAAAAATCACCCGAGATACAAAGCAATAACAAACCTCAAAATAAGTAACGAAGAAATAAGTGTACTCTATTTAATGTGGATGCTCAGACACTGTGAATATGGCATTAATGACACATATTCAGATCTCTATCCGCAACAAAATTACCAAACTCGTATGGACACTTATTATGAAGCACAAAAGTTAATGGATCAATTCCATTCTCGTTTTGAAGACACCAGTCTTTATCAATGTCCAAACAAAGCCAAAAATAAAAAGAAAAAAGATACCAGGCCTAAAGTACAATTATTATAAAACATATAAGGTTACAGAAGGTCTGAACAAAACGATATTTTAAGGCAGAAATTGACGAGAGCCAGTCGAGCTGTTGTGTACAACGCCTCGGCCCCGGCGAGGAATAATTGTAAGGCAGCCCCAAATACTTATTCCATTTAAAATATTAAGGTTACCAAAGGGCGCAGCCCTTTGGCGGGGTTCGGGGCAGAGCC
>JAZRVP010000119.1:0-3747 GCA_045599245.1 Myxococcota bacterium | reverse complement strand
AGACCGCTTGGCCTCCGACTTCTATCCTTTTGGGATACGCGGCGTTTTTTTCGTTTTGGGGACGCGCCTATGCCTGTCGGCATACGGCGCGCAACTGGCGCGGGCTATGGCGTTTCCCGGCCGCCATACGCCCGCGCCAGTTTTGACTATTACATTCAATCATGCCATCATTCCCGATTGCAGGAATAGTCCGCATTGGAGGTGGAACCGTATGAGCAAAACATTGCAGTTTTATGAAGAAAATGCAGAACGATTCGCAGAAACGACACAAAATATTGCATTTTCAGAAATTCAGAGCAGATTTCTGTCACTGCTCTCTCCGGGGGCATGCATTCTTGATCTTGGTTGCGGAGCTGGCAGGGACTGCAAAGCATTTTGTGAAGCAGGATTTTGTGTGGACGCCGTGGATGGATGTGCCTCACTCTGTCAAATTGCTTCTGCATATTCAGGAGTGAGCGTGTCCTGCGAACGGTTTGAAGACTGGATGCCTCGCCGAAGATATGACGGCATCTGGGCCTGCGCTTCGCTTCTTCATCTGCCCCGTACTGAGCAGCCCGCAATGTTTGATAGAATCCAGAACGGTCTATTATCAGGAGGAATTTGTTATTCTTCATTCAAATATGGGGAGTATGAAGGTTTCCGAAATGGCCGTTTCTTTACGGACATGACAGAGTCTCTGTTTTCAAATCTGCTGGCACTTTGCCCGGATTTTGAATTGATTTGTTATGATGTGACCCGTGACGTGCGTCCGGAACGACAGGATGAACAATGGCTGAATATACTGCTTCGGAAAAAATAAACATTTCTTATAACGATATCGACATAGAAGAAAAGTTATCCTGTAATGATATTCAATTCAGAGTGGATATCTTGCAGCCTGAAAAGAGTGATCGTGCAATCGTCCGATTTGTAATGCCACACAGCCTTCAGATAGAAGCGCTTCATGCATTGAATGTTTCAAGAATGAGCGGAGCAAAGCGTGCCCTGATCCATGCGGCCCCGGGCTTTGGTAAAACCTGCCTGGCTGCATTTGCTTCAGCTTCGTTCCGCAGAATTCTTTTTGTTGCCCATCGAGAAGAAATTCTAAAACAGGCAGAACAGACTTTCAGAGCTGTTCGGCTGAACAGCGATACTGGAATATTTGCAGGTGATCAGAAAAATATAACCGCATCCATGATATTTGCATCCGTTCATACGCTCGGAAAACTGGAGTATCTTTGTGAGTCTTATTTTGCGCCTGATGCATTTGATTATATCGTGATAGATGAAATTCATCATGGTGTAACTCGTTTATATCAGAATATTCTTCATTATTTTAAGCCAATGTTTATATTAGGATTAACAGGAACGCCTGAGCGCATGGATGGTCGAAGTGTTTATGAACTTTGCCACTATCAAGTGCCTTATGAATTATCGATTCGAGATGCGATTCGTCGAAAAGTTCTCGTTCCGTTTCACTACTATGGGATTTTTGACAAAACGGATTACAGCAGACTTCATCTCGTCAAAGGACGTTATGATGAGAAGGAACTCAATGAAACATATATCGGAAATGTCTGGCGATTTGAGCTTATTGTATCAAACTATCGTAAGATGAATTCCAGGTGTGCCATAGGTTTTTGCTGCTCCAGACTTCATGCGAATATGATGGCGGATGAATTCAACCGGTGTGGAATTTCGGCTGTATCTGTTTGCAGCAATAATGACGGCACATACGCAGAATCGCGTGACAATGCGATAAAGAGGCTGAGATTTGGTGACCTTCGAGTCATCTTTTCGGTCGATATATTGAATGAAGGCGTCGATATTCCTGAAATAGATCTGGTTATGTTTTTGAGACCGACCGAATCACCAACGGTATTTTTGCAGCAGCTTGGCAGAGGCCTTCGAACCGCCCCAGGAAAAGAATTCCTAAATGTTCTGGATTTTATAGGGAATTATCATCGTGCCGAAATTGCGCCAAAAATTCTTACTTGTACAGCAGATATAGAAACAGCCAGGACGAAGCAGGAAATAGAAGCTGCCATGTCTTCAAACATTTCAACGAAGCTCGACGAATTGGTTTATCCTGAACAGTGCACAGTCGAACTGCAGCCTGAGCTGATTAATTTGTTTGAACGAATGGCGCATCGCGAAAAATCCATTAGCCAGAAGATTTATGAAGAATTTGAGCGAGTTTCTGATGAGCTTGGACATGTACCTTCTCGAATGGAACTGTTTGAATATATGCAGGACGATGTTTATACATATTGTTTGAATCATCCCAATCAGAATCCATTCAGAAATTACTTTGATTATTTGAACGAGCACGGACTTTTGTCTGCGCAAGAACAGAAGATGTCATCATTATCTAATGCAGCTCTGCTTATTCGGACATTTGAATCCACAAGCATGACCCGTTCATACAAAATGCCGGTTTTGCAATCGTTCTGTCGTGGTAATGATATAAACATGAACGTAACGATTGAGGAGATATTAGACTGCTGGAAAGCGTTTTATGCGGAAGATATGAACTGGCAGGATTTGCCGAATGTTAAAAGTCTTGAGGCGTTTCGGGCAATATCGGACAAAGAGCACATCAAACGGATCATGGAAAATCCGGTTCATTTTCTAATTAAGTCTAGTAATGGCATTTTTGTGAAACGGGAGGGCTATGCGATTGCACTGAACCTGGATTTTTCCGAATGTATTCAAATGCCTGAAATGAGAACACAGATTATGGATATTATTGCGTATCGCACGAATTGCTATTATCGCCGGAAATATATAGAGAATGCACTTACCTAGAACCGTTGTTCACAACGGTTCTGCGGCTCGCTTGAACGCCGCTATCCCGTGCCTGGATACGCGGCGGTTTTCGTTTTTAGGGCGCGGGCTATGGCATTTGCCGACCGCCATAAGGAAAACTCAGTGAAAATGTTGCAATGTAATTAACGACAATATTCTATTTTTTCATCTTTTTTAGCATCTTAGCGGTTTGTTTGCGCTGTTTTTCCTGTTCTTTAGCAAACGCTTTAGCGTCCAGTGCTACTAGTTTTTTTGCCTCTATCTCTTTTCTTTTTTCTTCTTTATCAATTTTATGGAAGAAGAGCCAGACTTTTATGGCAATGAAAAGCACTGCCAAGGCAACTATACACAATATGATAAGGTCTTTTAAACTCGTATGAACGAGAAAAATACTGTATCCAAGCGCAGTCAATAAGAAATTGTTCATAGACCAAACACCACAGGACGATCAAAGCAATGCGTATCCCTCTGATGCTTAATTCACAGGCATCAGGTTCCGGCATCGGCAAAGGTTTATTCAATACTAAAAGAGCAGCTCCAACACTCTTCTGCATGCCCTTATACTCTATAACACAAAAGGCTTGCAATCTCAATTTCCCATAAAGCGTTACAGTTCAGCTGAGGTAAATTCACAAATCTACATGACAGGCTGAGATTGGCTAAAAACGGATTATTCGCATTTTTAAGGCACTGACGAAAGCCGGGTGATAGGGCCCCGGCGGGGAATAATGTTGGGCAGCCCAAAAGGCTTATACTACCTAAAAAATTGAGTTTTCCAATTCTCCCCAAACCTGTGCGGTGAAAAAACGTCATTTGCACCGCGAATTTGCGGTGCAAATTTAACAAATGACACCGCCACATGCAATACAATGAGCGTTGCCGATAGCGCTTTCGGGTTACAGCTTGTATGGTTGCTTTTGTGTTCGTGACTAGCTAACACGAACGAAGCCTTGAAACGAC
>JAZRVP010000118.1:0-1569 GCA_045599245.1 Myxococcota bacterium | reverse complement strand
TACCAAACGAACCTTACAAGTACCTTACAACTACCTTACAGAATTGTAAGGTCCGGATGGAGTGTAAGTTAGCGGGCGGAGTCGGCAGCGGTCGCTGATCGCGCCCTGTTTCTCTTTATGCAATAATTTTGACGAAAAATTACAAGTTGGGGAGTCGTGCAAATTCATCATGTATCACCATCATCGACAATTTTCTGCGCCAACGTAACAACATCTTCAAACAACGCCGCATCTTCACGATTGAGTATTTCCGCCGACTCAAGAATATAAATGATCTCTCGCTCGCGAACATAATGAAATATTATCTCAATGTTTCGCCGACAATAACTAAGCCCCAAAAACAGTGAAACCATCACGAATAAAGCCCAAAAACGTCCCCGATGACGAGACCAAACCGCCACCGCATCCCGAAGACACTTTTGCTCCTCATTGCATTCCACACCACACTCTCTATTTCCCGAGCCACCCTTTGAGGACTTCGCCGCCGAAACAGCGGACAAAGTGTTTGTTGTCGCCGAAACCGTCACCGTAAATGTTATCGAAGACGTCTTCACCGTATTTGATGTCAACGCGACAATCGCCTCCGCGTTTGCCGCAGACACCGATGATGGAATTACGTCACTTTCGATTGGCTGGTAAAGTTCCGAAAATACGATATATCCTGAAACAAGCAATGCGCAAATGATCACTGCGAGTCGGATGAAACGAAACGAATACCACAGCGAGTTCAGCATGCGAATATGGCATTCGTTTCTATCCATTTCCATGGCCATGTCTTTTGTGCCATAGTGGCGAACCCTGTACTTAAGAACATTAATCGAATTCTTGTTACAGCAACTCCTCGAACCCTCTTGATTCGAGCGAGCGCATGGTGCCCAGTCCACAAACTTCAGAAGACCTTTGAGTCCCCGACTTTCCAAATGCTTTCTAAAGTAAGGGTAGGGATATTCTATCAACTCACCGCAAAAAGCGAGGATCTTTCGACCACGACTCGAAAACAATGGCCAATTCATCTTAAATGCCACCCACCATCTGCAAAGACAGCACATTCTACGATGCAACGCCATCGAATCCACATAGTCCACGAGAAGCCGCTCTTCAGAAGACAAGTTCCCGCCTCTGACTTTTTCGTCAAGTTTTTTGAATTGCACAGTCAATCCATCCCTCGCGTCCGGCTTTGTTTCAGCCCATTGGCGCAATGATGCAACAGCATCAGCATTTTCTAGCGGCCGCCTGTACAGAACACTGCCGATGGCATAGGAAAACGTGACGAAAAGCGTGCCTATGAAATATCCCAACGAACTGTTACTGCCATTCAAAAAGGAATGGAACATATCAACTGTATGCGCAAACTGTTCGGCCGGCGTCAGAACATAATATGTCAGCATCGGCAACGCAATAAAAAAACAGACAGTAATTGCCCCGGGAACAAACACTCCAAAAATCTCACGATACAATCCGCGCATGATGCTCATGCACGCAATCATAAAACCACTTTCTTCAATCACACGCTCGTTTCTCATTGCCTCCCCTGTCTATTTTTGTGAGGTCCAAAACATTACCTTTCCG
>JAZRVP010000117.1:0-7134 GCA_045599245.1 Myxococcota bacterium | reverse complement strand
ATTGAGGATTCCAAAGGACTCAGTCCTTTGGTGGGGTCTGGGGCAAAGCCCCAGAAAAAACAATTAATCAGAAGTTCTCTTTTAGAGACAGTCGTCGTGGCCGTTGCAGCCATTGCTGCAGTTCGTTATTTTTTGCCAGCTGTTGCTGCTGTTGCAGACATAAAGTGTATTGAGCTCACATTTCTTGGCGCCAGCTGTACACTCCAATTTAGTTTCACCTGTCGCACAGTAATTACCCTGACAGCCTTTGGTACAGATTTGCGTGATGCTCCACGTTTTCCCATCTTTGCAGTTCATGGCCATGTTGCTTTCGCATCTGGACTGACCGATTGGACAGGTTTCATTCGCACTGTTATTACAGTGATTTCCATCACATCCCGTATTACATACTTGTGTTGCTTTCCACGTTTCGTTCATGCATGTAAACTGAATTGAATTATCACACTTCACATCGTTTTCAAAACATGAGTCAACTTCTGTGTCATTTTGGGCTTCATCTGCGCATCCCATCATGGAAATCGCAAGGAACAAAAGACTCAATATAGATATTATTCTTCCCATGGTTTATCCTCGTTGATATTGGCTGGTTTTTGAATACTGGGGCTTTGCCTACATATACACCTATATACACTATCAGAAATTTTATTTTGAGTATAATTTCTGCGGTCTCAGCATTTTTTTGCCCGAAATTATCCCAATTCGATGAACAAAAAAGTGCTAAAGTCCTTAGTTTATGCGCCAATGAGAATGCTGCTTAAGCCGTATCACGATGGCTGGGGATACTCTAAAAACGTCATTAAAGGCAGAAAATGATGAAAGCCGGGGAGGGGCGGCGTGAGGTTCTCCGGGGTGCCTATTCCCTAGGATATGTTGTGATTTTGTGATAGAAAGCCGAGCGTTCTATGTGCAGTCAAATTCTGCATTTCCCCTGTTTTACTTTTTGGGAGATTACAATGAGTCAGTCAAATACCGCTATTACGCTTACTGTGGCCATACTTGCTGGAATTTTGGGTTACGGCATTGGTAATTATAAATCAATGCATGATGGGTTTGCGACGAGCGAAAATGTCAGTCTTCAGGTTCGTCAGCTTTCTGTCGATTCAGCGACTCTTCCTATTGCTGATACCCCAATAAAAGGCGCGCTTTCGGCTGATATGACGATCGTGGCGTTTATGGATTTCTCAAGTCCGGCGACGGCTACTCTTTATCGCGCCATTTTTGACAAGGCCTTCAGAGTTCATGGCGACAGAGTGGCTGTTTCCTATCGAGCGTTTCCGCTTGAGAAAAATGCAGAGTCCCTTTTCAGAGCTCAGGCTGCGGCAGCGGCTCACAAACAGAACAAATTCTGGGAAATGGCTGATGAACTCGTCAAGCTTCAGGGGCGCCCCTTTGACAAAAACACCGCTCTGGATATCGCCAAAAAACTTAACCTCAACATGGCTCAGTTCAACGATGATTTCGATTCGCGAGAGGTTCGCGAAGCCATTCGCCGTGATATCAAACTGGGTGAAGCCCTCAATGTTACTGGTGTTCCCGCGATTTTCATCAATACAAAACCCGTTCGTTTTGCCAAAAATCTTTCAGAAGATGAACTTATGGGCGCCCTCAATGCCGAGGCTGGCCGTATTGACAGATTAAAATCCGATCCGGGTTACAACTATTATGTCTCCTCTCTCATCAATCAGCAGGTTTCTGATAAAGGCATGCACGATGCCTTGGGAAGACCCGCAAAAGGCACCAGAAATCCGCTCGTTACCATCGTCGAATACAGTGACTATCAGTGCCCGTTCTGCTCACGGGCAGAGCCCACGATTAGGCAGCTTCTTGAAAAATATCCCGACACCGTTCGCGTCGTCTTCTCTCATAATCCGCTTCCCTTCCACAAGGATGCAAAACTTGCAGCTCAGGCTGCCTATGCAGCTGATTTGCAGGGAAAATTCTGGGAAATGCACGACATTCTCTTCAAAAATCAGAAGGCTCTTACCGAAGACAATCTCGTCAAATACGCCAAAGACCTCGAGCTGAATGTCGACAAATTCAAAGCTGATCTCAAAGCCAAGTCCACAGTTGATGCTATCGATAAAAATCTCGCGGATGCCAACGAAAGAGGCATTTCAGGAACACCGAATTTCCTCATCAATGGCGAGCCTTTGACCGGCGCCCAGCCGCTTCCAAAATTCGTGGAGGCAGTTGACAAGGCACTTGCAAAAGCCAGGGATGTCCAGGCCAAAACCGGTCTTACGGGGGAGGCTCTTTATGACGAAATCATGAAATCCGCACCGAAACCGAAGCCAAAGGCTGCTCCGGAACCCGAGACCAAGACTTTTGTTGACATCAATGGCGCTCCGACCATGGGTGATCCCAATGCCCCCATCACTATTGTTGAATTTACGGATTTCGAGTGCCCGTTCTGTCAGAAAGGTTACAACACCCTCAATGAACTTCTCAAAAATAACCCCGGAAAGGTTAAAATCGTTTTCAAACACAATCCGCTTTCGTTCCACAAACATGCCGATGCTGCCCATCGTGCCGCCGAAGCCGCCTCTCTCCAGGGGAAATTCTGGGAAATGTATAAACAGCTCTTCGAGCATCAGAAAAACCTTGAACAGTCCGATCTCGAAAAATATGCCGCAGAAATCGGGCTCAATATCGACAAATTCAAAGCCGATATGGAAAGCGATGTCGTGAAATCGCGCATCAAAGCCGATCTTTCCCAGGGAGAAAGTGTCAAAGTTCAGGGAACACCCCATTTCTTCATGAACGGCACGCGCATTTCCGGTGCTCAGCCCATTGCAAAATTCCAGTCAATCCTCGATGAAGAACTCAAGATTGCCGACAAATACATCAAACGCGGCGTTCCTGCTGACAACCTTTACAAGACGATTATCGCTGAAGAAAGTGCCAAAATGGCGAAGAAAGTTGCCCGCCCCAGTGATGCCCGTCCGCCGGTTCCCGGCAAACCCATTGTCATGAATCAGGGCGCATCCATGGCAAAAGGCCCCGAAGATGCGCCGGTCGTCATCTATCAGTTCAGCGAATTCCAGTGCCCGTTCTGCTCAAGAGTTGAGCCCTCGATTACACAGCTTCTCGAGGCTTATCCCGGCAAGATTCGTCTCGTCTTCAAAAACTTCCCGCTTGCCTTCCACGCGGATGCACCGCTTGCTTCAGAAGCTGCACTTGCTGCGGGTGAACAGGGAAAATTCTGGGAAATGCACGAAGTTTTGTTCAAAAATCAGAAGAATCTTAAACGCGAGGCGCTCACTGAATATGCAAAACAGGTCGGTCTCGATCTCGATAAATTCAATGCGGCACTCGATTCCCACAAGTTCGAGGAACAGGTTAAAAAGGAAATCGCAGAAGGTCAGGCGGCTGGCGTATCCGGCACCCCGTCATTCGTCATCAACGGAAAGCTCGTCGTCGGCGCTCAGCCATTCGATACGTTTAAAACGGAAGTTGAAGCCGCACTCGCTGCGAAAAAATAGCCTCATGCATGCGCATAGGCATAACTATTGCGCATAATATGTCTATTATTTTTATTCTGGGGCGTTTTGTCCCCAGATAGGAGAAATGACATGAAACCAGCCGTCAGACTTTCAGATATAGCCCTTGTTCCTGCCGATGCGCATGGGTGCTGCATTTGCCCGCACGTCTGCATGGGGCCGATTATCAATGCATCAAACAACGTGTTTATCAATTCTCTCGGTGCTGTTCGGCTTGATGATCCCGGCATTCACGCCGTTTGCTGTGGTCCAAATACCTATAAAACAGCCGAGGGAAGCGGCAACGTTTTCGTCAATGGCAAACCTCTCGTTCGTCTTGGCGACAAAACTACCCATTGCGGCGGCGACGGCAAAATGATTACCGGAAGTCCCACCGTTCACTGCAATTAAGTCAGTTTGCTTTATTTGGGTCGACCGGCTATGCCTTTGAGGCATACGCCAGCCTTGTCGGGCTATCGCTTCGCGATACGCCCTTTTTTTGTTTTGGGCGACCGGCTATGCCTTTGAGGCATACGCCGGCTCGTGCTCGGGCTATCGCTTTGCGATACGCCCTCGCAATCTCTAAACCGCGCTGTTTTCTGCTCCGTATTATACCTTGATTTCACTTTCCGGCTGGAAACGGGCTCTCAAAGCTTCAAAAGTATCGTTTTCAATCGATTCTCTGATTTGACGCATTAAATTCAAATAGAATGTTAAATTGTGAATTGTGAGCAGTATTTCAGCCGTGATTTCTCTGGCAACGTATAAATGACGGATATATGCGCGAGAGAAACGGCGGCATGCCATGCACTGGCAGGTTTCGTCCAAAGGCCGCATATCGGTGCGGTTGGCGGCATTTCGGATATTGAGTCGGCGGCCGTTTCCGATGAAGACGGTTCCCATGCGAGCGTTTCGGGTTGGCATGTCGCAGTCGAACATATCGATGCCTGCGGCAACGCCTTCGACGAGATCCCACGGTGTGCCGACGCCCATGAGATAGCGCGGGAAATCTTCGGGCATTTGATAGACGAACTGCTGACACATATCGTGCATTTCCTGAGGGGTTTCACCGACGGAAAGGCCGCCGATGGAAAGCCCCTGAAAGGGCATTTCGACGAGTTTTTCGAGATGACGAAGGCGCATATCGAGTTCGAGTCCGCCCTGGACGATGCCGAAAAGTCCCTGATGTGAGGGGCGTTCACAGCGCGCACAACGCTCGGCCCAGGCGATGCTTCGATTGACAGAGGCTTCGATGCGTTCGTGGGTTGCGGGCAGGGCTACGCAGTCATCGAGTACCATGGCGATGTCACTGCCGATGGCTCCCTGCATATCCATGACGAGTTCTGGGGTATAAAAATGCCGGCTTCCGTCGATATGGGACTGAAAGTGGACGCCATCCGGGTCAAATTTTCGCAGTTTGGAGAGGCTGAAGACCTGAAAGCCGCCGGAATCGGTCAGATAGGCTCGATGCCAGTCGGCGAATTTGTGAAGTCCGCCGGCCTCTCGCAGAAAGTTGGGACCGAGACGCAGGTAGAGATGATATGTATTGGCAAGGATGATGGCGGGATCGAGGGATTCGATTTGTTCGACGCTGAGGGCTTTAATGGCGCCATTGGTGCCGACGGGCATGAAGACGGGGGTCTGGATATCGCCGTGCTGAGTGTGGACGATGCCGCGTCTGGCTTTGCCGGATTTTTTGATGAGTTCGTAAGAGATAGGGCCTTTGAGCATGGGGAACCTGTAGAGTTGATGGGTAAAAGGAGTGTGGGAGCGGCGGCGTATGCATGGCCTGAAAGGGCCATCATAGCCGACGAGCTCAGGCGTATGGCCTGGCCATAGCCTGAGCCGCTCGCGTGCTGGAAGCAGCGAGTGAAAAAAAAAGAAAAAAAAATCCCTCCGAGAGAGGAGGGATTGAAGGTTTGGAAGTCAGGAGGCTTAGAAAGAGAAGCCTGCGACGACGCCGCCGCCATTGTCACCGAGGGCCGGGCTGACGTAGAGGTCATTGGCGAAGATGTCTTCATCTTTGTCGCTTCTAACGAGGAAGAGGATGACGGAAACGACGGCGAGGACTGCGCCGGAAGCGTAGAAGATGTTAGCGAGCATGGCGTCTTTTGAGGCGTCATCGGCTTTTTTCTTGGCATCGCGCTGATGTTTTCCGGAGAGTTCTGCGAACGAAGCGTCTTTATTTTCGTTTGCTTTCATGATGTCTTTGACCTGACCGTCGAGGTCTTTTGCGGTGAGGCCGAAGTAGATGCCGGTACCGATAGCACCGAGGGCGACGACGCCGACGACGATACCGCCGATGAGCTGACCGAGTGGCAGTGGGGCGGATTCTTCGACCTGGCGTTGAGTGATGAGGGAGTCGATGGAACCGGTATCGATGTTGAAGAGGCGGATGAGAGCGCCGCTGATATCCTGTTCCTGTTTACGAAGACGGTTCTGGGTATCGAAGTAAATGGAGTTTTTGTTGCTGGAGGTGCTGACTTCGATGAGGTCGAACGTAATCTGAGGTTTGTCGCGATTTTCGGTATAGATGCGGCCGATGAGAATGTTAGCGGCGCCGATTTCGCGGCCGATATTGGCGATACAGGTTGGATCGTCCACGCAAGTAATGCGTTCATCCTCGCTCATCTTGGATAATTTTTCGATGACGGGGATACCTTCGACTGAATCATACTGTGCATATTTTTCGTCTTTAAGTTGTTCGACGGTTGCTTCGGTCAGTTGATCGAGTGTTTTTTGCGGGGTACCGTCAACGGGTTCGAAGATGACGAGGTTAACGGGTTTGCCGTTATTGGGCATCGTAAACGATTTTTCGAGGTTAAGGGGTTCGGGAGTGTCGTCTGAGAAGTTGAAATCATCAGATGAGACTTCTGCACCGTCTTCGACGCCGGTATCATCTGAAAAGTCGAAATCGCCCTGGGCCGATGCGATCGGGCTGAAGGACAGGGTGAACGTTACGATTACCAAAAGCGAAAACAGGCGTTTCAATGCACTTGCTTTACGAAAGGGATTGGACATGTCGCCTCCAACTGATATGACGCTATAGTCTGCTGTATGATTTGCAGTACAAACCAAATCGGGCGGTATTTTATGACGATTGGCAAACAATTGCAAGTTATTTTCCCGACGACCTTGTCTCTGTGTATTTCGCCATCTATTTCCCTGAGCCAACCGGCAATTGTCTATTATTAATGTTATGGTCATGGCAAAAGAAACGGCGTATCGGCATTCAGCTGCTGAATTTGGGATTGCTTTGTCATCTGGAGCCATGTGCTTTTGCGCATAGCTCCGGCCGATGCAAAACTTCGGCTCCAGCCGAATGCTGTCGTTCACATCAGCTATGGCCCGGCAATATTTATCAATTATCAATTATCAATTATCAATTATCAATTATCAATTATCAATTATTAAGTTACATCTCAGCCAGGGTTAATTCATATATCTATTGAATATGGCGTATTCCGCAACTTTCAGGCAGAAAATGATGAGAGCCGGGGGGGGGGAGAAGGCAGGCGTCCGGTGGACGGCTGGCATCGCAGAGCCCAGTGAGCAAATGAAATAAACGGTCGAGGCGTTGTGCACAACGCCTCGACCAACAGGCTCGGGAAACGAATTTCATTTTATATTGCGAACTGAGGAAAGGGGCAAAGCC
>JAZRVP010000116.1:0-10897 GCA_045599245.1 Myxococcota bacterium | reverse complement strand
TTGCCCCAGACCCCAGCAAAGGACTGAGTCCTTTGGAATCCTCAATATTTTTAGGTGGTATAGGCATTTGGAGCTGCCTAACCATGCTTCCCCGCCGGGGCCCCGCCCCCGGCTCTCGACATTTAATGCCTTAAATATCGTTTTGTTCAGACATTCCGTAACAAAATTTTGTTCAGAGGTTCCCTAACACAGGTCTGAATTAAATGTTCACTTGTTTTTTCCGGGGCTTTGTCCCAGACCCCACCAAAGGACTGAGTCCTTTGGAATCCTCAATATTTTTAGGTGGTATAGGCATTTGGAGCTACCTGACTATTGATTCCTCGCTGGGGCCCCACCCCCGGCTTTCCTCATTTGTTACCTTATTTTTGTTTTATTCAGACCTTCCCTAAGGAACATCAAAACGAAGTTCATTTCATATTGCGAACTGAGGACAGAGACAAAGTCCCGACGGGGTTCGAGGCAAAGACCAGCTAAGTAGCAACTCTGTGTAGTAACAATATTTTCTGCTGCCTTGAATACGAAAATCGATTTTGCAATAATGCAACATCGCCTGTGAATGGGTTTAACACCGTTCAGTTTATTCCAATTGCCGTCATTATGTCGGAATATGAAATTGTGAGGTCTGTTGTGTCACTGTTTAAAGCCCTCAATCATGTCACCCAAAAAGTGCGCGACACGAGAGAATCCGTTAAAGTTTTTTTAAAAGATCCGATGCTTTGGGCAGGAGTTACGGGCCTGAGTACCGTTCTTGGATGTGCGTACGGGGAGCCCGATATCTGTGCCGAAGGCGAACGCCAATGCATGGATAATTATGCCATGATTTGTGATGAGGGAACACATTTCGAAGGCGAAGCCAATGGCAATATCTATGGCTATGAAACCGGAAACATCTGGTATGCTGTTGAATGCGAGATTGGATGCTCCGAGGGTAAATGTATTGATGGAAAAGTCATCAATGAAGATATTACAGGCTGCCCGCAGAATGCAGGCCGTTGTCGAAATGGACAATATGAACGTTGTCTCGATGGCATCTGGTTCAAAGTCGCCAATTCCACCTGTATCGATAAGTAGTGGAGAACAATATGAAAAAGTTATTGTCTGTATTTGGCATTCTTTTTCTCCTCATCCTCCCGACACCAGCCTTTGCGGATGACACTGAAATCAATCCTGACAGTTCCGGTCTCGTGACTGAACTGGGCATCGGCTACAGCAGTTCAGATGCCGGAAGCATACTGCCGTCGATTGGGTATCGTTTCAACCCAACATTTGGACTATATCTCGATCTCACCTTTAGATTTGGTCAGGATAATCCGGAATATTCCTACAACGCAACCATTGTTCCGGCTTTTCATACTCGAATTTCGAACGATGCACTCATTTCAATTGGTTTGGGATTGGGATATGAATATTATCGTTCCAAATGTGAACCAGATATTATTCAAGATCCCATCATAACCAAAACGCCCATTGACACGCACACCATCAAAGCATTCATTGTTAAGCCAAAACTGGCCGTTGATTTCTTTCTGACAAAACAATTTTATCTCGGTCTTGGTGTGGATTTACCCATATATTTTGGCACAGTTCACAAAGACAGACCGCGTTATTATGCCCTTCACATGAGTGATGGAACGGTTCGAATGAAGGAACGAAATGAATACAAAGATGAAGATGCGCGTGGAATTCATTTCGATGCATTTGTACACATTGGATGCAAATTCGGTAATTAATACAAATTGTTGAATAATATATAATAAATTAACAAAATAATAAAAAGGGACGTTCATATAACGTCCCTTTTGGTTTCAGCATAAATATATTAAGGAATTTTTGTAAACATTCGTTCCCAACGAGTGCCGGTTGATCCGCTTGACCACCAGATAATCTGTGCCCGACCTTTAATATTGTCTTTAGGAACCTGACCCCAGCACCTGGAATCGGCGGAATTATCGCGGTTATCTCCCATCACAAACACGTGCCCCGGGGCAACTGTAATCGGCCCAAACTGTTTGTCTGGCATTTCGTGAGAAATCGTCTGATAGGTATGATTGCCGTGTTTTTCCTTATCCCAAGTTTCAAGCCGTCGATCCGTGAGGAACAAATAATCGTATGCAGTTCGTTGATAGAAAGGCATTTTGGCAATGGGTTCACCATTGACGAAAACGACTTGATTTTTGACTTCAACGACATCGCCTTCAAGGCCGATAATGCGTTTGATATAGTCTTTCTCACCGACGAGAGATTCTTCCTGAAGGCATTTGGAATTCGTACTGGCAAGATATTTGATGGCATCTTCGCGAGGAAAAGCGAAAACGATGACATCACCGCGTTCGGGTTCTGAAAAATGGGCAACGTATCGATCGATGAATGGAAGGCGAAGACCGTAGCTGAGTTTTGTCACAAACAGCTGATCGCCTTCGAGCAAAGTCGGTACCATGGAACGCGTAGGTATTTTGTATGGCTCGACAAAGAACGTTCTCAAAACGAGGGCGACAGCCAGAGCAATGAGTAGACTTTCGACAAGTTCTCGCATTGATGATTTACGAGCAAAACCGAGTCGTGCATCGATAACTTTTTTAAAGGACGCAAGTTCTTTCTGGCAGGAATAGTCACTTTGTTTCAGGATATTTTCAAGGCCGGTAATGGCCTTTGTGACTTCATCCTGGCGTTCCTTTGAGAGTTTTTTATGAGCGCGTTTATAGAGTTTACGTGCTTCATTGAGAGCGGTTTTAGCCTCTGCTCTGAGTTTTTTTTCGACGGCGGGATCAGAAATCTTTTTGGGTGCAGCATCCGGTTTTTCCGAACCCGTATCTGTATGAGTCTGAGCTTCGGGCTCAGATGCGGCATCAGATTTTTTCTGTTCCTGATTTTCATTATCAGGAGCAGAGTGATTATCCGTCAAATTTTGATTGGATTCAGTTACAGCTGAATCCTGAGTATCACCGTTATCGGAATGAGGATGGGTTTCATCCTGAATAGAATCCGTCATATTGATCGCAGCATCCAGAGAAGAAGAGGTCAGTCGATATCCGTTGATTCGATGCGGAAGAGTTGTTGTCCGAGGAAAATGAGATCGCCGTGACGAAGGCGAGTTTTTCCACTGAGTTTAAACCACGTTCCGTTGGAGGAATTGAGATCAATCAGATAATAATTGCCGTCTTCACGAGGATAAATCTGTGCATGACGACCGCTCATGAAGCGGTCTCGGTTAAAGACGATATCCCCCTGTTCACGTCCGAAAATTGCGCCGCCTTCTGAGAGGCAGTAAATGTTCTGGGTGATATTGCCGACACCGATTTGAATGAGTTTATAATCTCCACCGACAGAAGGTGAACCCATATATCGGGTGCCATCCGTTGCGCGAGCTTTATTTGAAACGACTTGTTCGAAGCGTTCAAAACGCAGAAGCTGGCGACCGGCCAGGAAGCTGTCACCGGGCTGAAGTCTGACTTCACCGCGAACGCGGAGAAAAGTTCCGTTCAAGCTATCGAGGTCTTCGACATACAGTTCGGAATTTTCAACGATCAAGCGGCAATGTCTCGGTGATAGAAATGCGTCGGACGGGAAGCGGGAGTCACCGGATCGTCCGAGGATTGTTTCATTGGTTTTGAGGGGTATGCGCACGCCATCGGAACTATCTTCATTGATGGATATCAATGCGATATCGAGGCTTATATTTTTAGGTGTAATGGGGGTAAACTGTTTTTTGGAACTGATATTCCCCAGATAGGCAGCGCAGAAACCGCAGTATTTTGTATTCGGCGCACAGGATGCACCGCAGCTTCGGCATGTCACCTGGTCTTCTGTGCTTCCGGTCGTTTCAGCAAACGCATCTGGCATCCTGCCGGCCTTCATTGCTTCCATACGCGACACACCGGACGGCATAGGACGTGCTGCAGTAAACGCTGCGGTCTCATCATTTTGAGACAGGATAGAAATTACAGCCTCGGTGAAAACGTCATCACCGACCATTGAATTCATGCCAGCCATCTGACAACCTCGTTTTGATGATAAAAAAAATGCCGCCCGCCAATGCCGTTCACACCTTTACGTTAAACACCCTGACAAGCAGGTGGGCCTCGTGATTAGAGGGCACAAGGATCCTGGACCAGCAGGCGTGCTCGTCATCCCTCCAGGGACAAGTCCCTATTTAACGTCTTAGGGGTTTAAGCATGTCCGGTGCTATACGCACACAGCAGGTGGCTTTTTTCTTCTATCACAACCCCCATATCGGCGCAAGTTCTAAACTTTTACTCACTTGTTCGCACAGTTTGCCACCCGGGGCTCTGCCCCGAACCCCGCCAGGGCTTCGCCCCTGTCCTCTGTTCGCAATATGATATGCCCTTCGTTCCCCGAGCCTGTTGGTCGAGGCGTTGTGCACAACGCCTCGACTGGCCGTTCATTTCATTTGCTCACGGGGCTCTGTGTTTTTCGCCATTCACTGATGGCAAAACTCCTCGGCCTCCCGCCAAAGAACTGAGTCCTTTGGAAACCTCAATATTTTAAGTGTTATAAGCATTTAGCGGCTGACTAACTCTTGTTCCCCGTTGGGGCCCCACATCCCCGGATTTTCGAGTCATTGGTTTTACCCGTTTCTTTGTTTTTTTGGGGAATGAACCGACGACTGTTTAGAGACAAAAAAGGCGCCGGATAAATCCGGCGCCTCAATGCTGAAAAGATTCAGATTAATCTGCGTTTGTTTCGGTGGCTGCAACGCCATAGGCCTTGCGGGAACGAACGCTCTTAATGCGGGCAGCTTTACCGCGAAGGTCACGAAGGAAGTAAAGTTTGGCACGACGAACGTGACCCATTACAACAACTTCAATCTTCGCAATTTTCGGGCTGTGGATCGGGAATGTTCTTTCGACGCCGCAACCGTACGAAATTTTACGAACGGTAAAGGATTCGCGAACTGATCCGCCGCTACGACGAATGACGACACCTTCGTAAACCTGAATACGTTCTTTGTCGCCTTCTTTAATATTCACATGCACACGAACCGTATCACCAACGCGAAAATCGGGAATGTCGCTGCGCATCTGTTTCTTTTCAATGTCTGCAATAATCGGGCAAGTCATGGTCAATCTCCTGAAAAAGCAAAATTGCCGCGGGGAGGCCTTTTGCACTCTTCGCGAGCTGTTGTCAAATAGTTTTTGAAATTTGTTGTCACTCTGTTCTGCAACAGAGTCCCCCTAAAAGCGTCGGTACATACTTCCTGTTTTCACCGACGGGTGGCCTTGTCTCACGGATCAAACCCAAGTTTCTGCCGTTCTTTTGAACTGAGCTTATCCTTGAGTTTGTCATACAAATCGGGTCGACGCTCTTTCGTCCGTCTTATCGATTCGATGCGGCGCCATTCGTCCACCGCTCCGTGGTCGCCCCCTAGTAACACTTCCGGAACGCGAACACCCCGGAATTCTACTGGTCGCGTATATTGCGGATACTCCAACCAGCCCTCGGAAAAGCTCTCATCGACACTCGACGCTTCATTTCCGAGTACTCCCGGCCATAACCGACAGACAGCATCACTCACGGCTAACGCCGCTATCTCTCCGCCGGTCAGAACAAAATCACCTATTGATATTTCCTCATCCACGTAGGCAAGAACTCGTTCGTCAATGCCTTCGTAATGACCACAGACAAATATCAGCGACTCATATTCACTCAGGCGACGCGCTTCCTGCTGGTTAAATCTTCTGCCCTGCGGGCTCATCAATACCACATGGCCTTCCGGATGACTCGCTCGCGCAGCCTCAATCGCCGATACCAACGGTTCCGGTTTCATGACAAGACCCGCTCCGCCTCCATAAGGCGTGTCATCCACTCGATGATGCTTATCCAGACTGAAATCGCGTATTTGTATAAACTGCCAGTCAAATGCTCCTGCACGAATCCCTCGCACAAGAATCGAACTATTCATGGACGCTTCAAAATAGGATGGAAACAAAGATACAAAGCAAAGATGCTTCATGCCTCACTTCCATATATTTCATCCAGCTCCGACATCCAGGCTCCTTCGACTTCCACCGTTTTGGCTTCCAAATCAATTTTGCCCACATGAGCCGAAACAAACGGCACAAGTCCTGTCCCGCCTTCCGGCCTCCTGTATCGAAGCAAATCATGAGCTCCGCTCGGCATCACAGCATCAACCGTGCCCCAGCTATGCCCACTCTCATCCACAAGGGTCAACCCCACTAGATCGCATACATAAAAACTATTGCGAAGACGACGAAGACTGCTCCGGTCTATCCTGATTTCAAGACCATTGAGCTCGGCTGCAACATCGCGATCCTCTACCCCCCCTAATCCAAGTGTCACAAATCGTCCACTCCGGGAGGCATGAAGAACATCGTATGCCTTTTCTTCACGGCCAAGATACACTCGTTTTGCTCGCAATAAACCGTCATTTTCCGTACATACACGTATCTCTCCGCGTACCCCGTGCGGCCGACCTGCAACACCTACGAGTATTTTTTCCTGTTCGTCGCTCATCTGCTGCTTACACAAAAAAACACCATCAAAGCCTCACGACCTCAATGGTGACCATGATCATCGCTCGCGGCTTATTCCACAATATCCAAACGACAGCTCTTGCCATGTTTGGCCGCCGCCGCTGTCAATATCGTCCGAAGGGCTTCCGCCGTTCTGCCGCTCTTGCCTATGACTTTGCCAAGATCGCCTTCTGCAACACTCAGCTGTATCACCGACTCGTTGCTTTCATCAACCCTGACATTCACGGCATCCGGATTATCGACCAACGCTTTTGCTGCGCATTCAATGCATTCCAATAACTCTTTCATACACCGCTCCCGCTGTTCGATTCCGGTTCCACAATTACTTGCGGGCCTGGGCTATCAGTGATTTCACAGTGTCGCTTGCAATCGCACCGTTGGAAAGCCAATAATCAACTCTCTCAAGGTTGAAATTCACTTTGTGAGGATTGCTTACGGAATCATACGTTCCAAGCATTTCAATGCAACGACCGTCGCGAACATTGCGGCTGTCGGCTGCTACCAGTTTATAAAACGGACGGTGCGTCGCACCATGTCTCTGAAGTCGAAGACTAACTGCCATTTTTCCTCCAAATTTACGCTTATGCGCGCTTTACGATGGGTTCTGATTTGCGGCTCTTTTTTTTTAACCGCAAATAAACGCCGTGCCTTCTACGCGCCTCAATTCACATTGTCAAGTTATTTCGCCGACGGGATCCACAATACCGCATGGGAGTTCTGCTCCGTGCCCTCAAATTTCGGATCCCCTTGCGCCAGTTTAAACCCATACTTCTGCAAATGCGCCGTCTGCATATCAGTCGGCTTGTTAAACCACATATTCGTCCCCTTCTTGCGATCGATGATCATCACATCGCCTCCAGGCCCCAACCCCGACAAGTTCGACGCTGACTGCCCCAAAATCGCAATATGCTTCGGACCTACCGCAAAATCCCTCAAAACCATCGAAAACATCGGTCGATACGCCGCATCCTTGAGTGACTTCAAAAGTGCCGTGTAACCAATATCCAACGGCTCTTCCGTCTTTAAATCAGGTACCGAAAATGACGTAACCTTGAACGCCATCGCCTCATACCCCTCAAGCTTTTCCTTGTTCGACTCCGATCGACAATGCGGCAGCAAAAGCAGCGACCTCCCATCCGGTGTGTACGAAAACTTCAAACCGCCACGTCCGTTGTCCTCAAGACTGACCCCCTGAACACCCGGCTTCTTCCCATTCATGTCGATCTTCGTCAGGCTTCCGTCATCCCCGATTTCATACGCAAGCGTCGATGCCGTCCCGGAATTGAGCAAAATCCCCTTCCCGTCCCTCTCAAAAATCGCTATCGCGCCAATATTCCACGTGCTCAGTCCACACGACGGCGTCTTAAACACCGGATTATTCATTCTCGTGTATTTAAGCTGCTCAAACAGCGGCTCCCCCGTCGTATTCAAGGGCACACTGTAAACCACCGCATCCCAGTCGGCATCAAAACGGCCGTTGCCCGACAATAAATACAATCGATCTCTATACAGCTCTATCCCCTGGAAGTTGTTCACACTCATCGTGTTGATCTTGTACTGGCTGTCAAACGAATAGAACGTGCCTATCGATCCGCGCTTGTCATTATAGATGTCGACGACAAACACCCCCGTCTGCCCGCCCAGTGACTCCGTTCTCACCACATCAATCACATACAGCTTCTTGCTTTCCTGCGAATACACGCCTCGACACGGATTCGTCGCATACGGAAACTTAAACGCCTGAAGCGGCGTAAACGCCGACGCTTCCTCATACGGATTAATCGTAAATCCTACGCCGCCCTCCGTCCCGCCTGCCAGCGCAATCACCGTCTTGTCCGGCCCCGGGATCAGCGCACATATCGTCCCGCTAAACAGACCGTCCGAATCGATATATTTGCTCGGAACCGCCTCCTTCATCTCATCAGGAACATAAATATACGCACCCTGTGCCCCCTTCTTTTCATCGTCATAGTCGTGCTCCTTGATGTCACTCCCAAGGTCCAGACGGCGTATCATGTCTCCGCCAAGCGTCCCGGAAACACTCGTTGACGCCACAAGAAACATCCCGCTGCCCCCCCCTTTTTCATTCACCCAGCCGTCCATCGGCCCCATCGACTTCGCATTTCCCGTCGCAAGTTCCATGTTCGAAACCTCTTTTCCCTTGCGCTGCTGCAAATCATCCGGCGGCAAAAGACGCGCCGTGCCCGTCTCATCCACTACATAATCCGGCGCCTGCTCGCTGTCTTTCGTCTCCCCCACAAATTCACCAACCGATTTGCGCGCAAGATCGCATCCGCTTAATAACATCGTCCCTGTAATCACTAATGCCGCTATCTGACTGGGTTTCAAAGGCCTTCTCCTTATGTTGAAGCAAAAACGCACGGATTATATGCGATACGTTTTTTATTCTGCAAGACCAATGAAGCGTCACGTCAGGCTTCCACGCCTTTTTCTTGTTGTGGGCATGGCTATCGGCCTTCGGCCGATACACCATGCCGCGCGGCCTGTCTGCGATACGGCCGCGCAAAAAAAATAAAGACGCGCTCCTCGCGCGTCTCCCCCCCCCATAACCTCACTCGCCCTGAACTCAAATCATACCAACTCGCTTCTGTCGCTTTCTTTCTAGAATCAACAATATTGTGGCTGCTATCGCGGCTGCAACATCGGATATCGGTGACGTCCACCAAACACCATCCACACCCAGCCTCGGCGGCAGTATGATCAGAAGCGGAACAATAAAAATAACCTGCCTCGTCAAAGACAAAAACAACGATTTTCCCGGCTGATTCATGCTCGCAAAGAAATTCGATCCAATCACCTGAACCGCAATAATCCACAAACAGCACACGATCTTTCTAAAACCATCAACCGTGATATCAATGAGCTGCTGGTCAAGCTCCGACGTCCCTTCGACAAACAATGACGTCAGTTCCCGAGGAAAAATCTCACCACAAGCCGTCCCCGCAAGACACGCACAGAACGCACAAATCAGCGTCAGACCAAATGCCTGCCACATTCGCTGATACTTTTTCGCACCAAAATTATAAGCAACTATCGGCTGCATTCCCTGGGAAAATCCCAATGCAATCATAAAAAATACAAATACAATTCGATTAATAATTGAAAATGCACCAACATACAAATCCCCACCATATTTGAGAAAATTGCTGTTTTGCATCACAACGATAAAACATCCCGCCGCATTCGTGAAAAAGTTCGGCGACCCGACACTGAAAGACCGTTTGACGATTTCCCAGTTGAGATGAAATTTGTCACGCTCAAAATACACAACCTTGTCGCGACGCATAAAAATGCCAACGACAATCATGCAGCACACAATCTGAGCTATAATCGTCGCCAATGCTGCACCTCTTACCCCCATCCCAAGACCAAATATAAAAATCGGCGCAAATACGATATTGATCCCCACCGAGACGAACGTCAAATTCATCGCCGCAATCGGATATCCACTGATGCGAAGTACCGAGTTCAACCCCAAAAACATGTGGGCAAACACATTTCCTGCCAGAATAATCTGCATATACTCGCGTGCAGGCTCCAGCGTGTTCTCACTCGCACCAAAATAAATCAGAATGGGATCGAGCCAGATAAGCCCCACAACCGTGAACAACAATCCCATGATGAGATTCAAAATCACAAGATTGGCTAGAACCTGACGCGCTTTGGAATAATTTTTCTCCCCAAGACTGATAGAACATAAAACACTGGCACCGACACCGACAAGAGCGCCAAATGCCGCAGCCAAATTCATAAAAGGCGCCGTCAGACCTACACCTGCAATGCTGTATGCCCCCAAATGACCGATAAAAATACCTGCCACAAAATTGTACAAAGAACTCGCCACCATCGCCGCAATGGCTGGCAATGAAAACTTCCAAAGCAGACTACTGACTTTTTCATTCCCCAGTCTGAGCGCATTTTCTTCATGCAGATCCATGTTCACCTAAAAATACGATTTTCTCTGGCGCAAAATGTCAAATCACACCATGGTTATATAAACACATAAAGCTCCACTCATGCCAAAGGCATAAATGTTAAGCCAACCCCCCGTCTCATATCCCACTCACAGCACGGACAGAGCCAAAGGTAGTTATATAACCTACACCTGCATTTGTGAAGACTGGAAACAGGATAAAAAAAGGCTCAATGCCAAAAGCATTGAGCCACCAAAAGACGGAACACTAATAAAAAAGGCTCAATGCCAAAGCATTGAGCCTTAAAAACTCCGGAAGAGAGACTTGAACTCCCGACCTAGTGATTAACAGTCACCCGCTCTAACCGACTGAGCTATTCCGGAATAGAAAACCCGAGAGAGAAATTTATTGCCGAAGATATTTATTTCTTCGGAGCCGCGTAGCACGCTA
>JAZRVP010000115.1:0-12898 GCA_045599245.1 Myxococcota bacterium | reverse complement strand
AGTCGTAGTCCCGGGTGAGTGTAGTGAGGGTACGAAAAAGTGCGAAGGAGGCAAAGCCTACGTCTGCGTAAACAAGAGCTGGGGGGAAGGCACGGATTGCGGCGATGCCGGATGTGAAGGCGATGTCTGCAAAGAAGTCGTAGTCCCGGGTGAGTGTAGTGACGGCGCGAAAAAGTGCGAAGGAGGCAAAGCTTACGTCTGCGTAAACAAGAGCTGGAGTGAAGTTGCGGATTGCGGCGATGTCGGATGTGAAGGCGATGTCTGCAAAGAAGTCGTAGTCTCGGGTGAGTGTAGTGACGGTGCGAAAAAGTGCGAAGGAGGCAAAGCCTACGTCTGCGCAAACAAGAGCTGGGGAGAAGGCACGGATTGCGGCGATGCCGGATGTGAAGGCGATGTCTGCAAAGAAGGTGCAGTTTCAGAAGACTGTGAGAACGGTGCGAAAAAATGTGTCAATAATGTTGCGTATGAGTGCAATTATTACACGCATAAATGGAATGACGGCATGCACTGTGTAGACGGCTGTGATGATGGGATAAGTGCATGCAAATACGGCACGCAGGAAGATGTTTATCCCTGCACGAAAGCAGAAGAAAATAAACATTCAAGAATATTATACATATATAAACGGGAATCGCCGACTATGCCGGTGATATATATGGACTATCCGAGATTCCTAGTTTGCAGCTGTGAGAATGATAACTGTGTATGGAAAGATGATTCTGACTGGTGCAGACATGATACAGGAAGCGGCATGTATGATTATTATATAAGTTGTGGCGGTATGAATGTTGAATATGAAGAAACCGTTTGTATGGGTGGGGATCCTGGAATAGAAACGGTGAAAGAAGCAGGTTCTTGTTATTCTTCAGTTCAAATAGATAAAATAAGTAATTATTGCAAATACAACGACTCTAAAAAGTGTGAAAACAACAAAGCGTATGTCTGCAAAGATTACGTTTGGGGCGTTGGTGTAGATTGTGGCGAAGCCGGATGTAGCGGTGATGTTTGCAAGCAATAGATAATATAAAAGCCTGCGCGTATTATTATAGCGCAGGCGGGCTGGCGTATTGGCGATATGCCGATAGCCAGCCCATGCGCGTCGTATTTCGCGAAAGCGAAATAGACGCGCGTATTATATAATTAAATATATAATTATAATTTACGGACATCGCAGAAGATGTCAAAGAGAGACTGAACGGTTGCGAGAAGGGCAAGTCGGTTGTTTCTTACGGCGAGGTCTTCGCAGTTGACGAGGACGGCATCAAAGAATGCGTCGGCCGGAGCGCGAAGGGATTCGAGCATTGAGAGCGCGTCACCGAATCGGTTTTCGGTCATGGCTTTTTTGTAGCCGTCGGTTGCATTTTCGATGGCTTTTGCGAAATCGCGTTCAGCATCGCACTCGAATTTTGAGGCATCGAGTCTGGCGTCAACTTCGCCGGCCTGACGAACGATATTCGCAACGCGTTTGAAAGTTGTGACGAGGCTTGCGAACATGTCTGAGCTTCTGTGTTTAGAGATGGCTTCGACGCGTCCGATGAGGGCTGGAACGTCAGCGAGAGGGGACACGGCGAGTACGGAGTCGATGACTTCGACGGCGTGATTTTCACTGAGCATGAAACGAAGACGGGTCTGCATGAATTCGAGGATTTGTTTGCAGAGGGCATCGTTGTCGGAAGTTGCGGGCTTTGTTCCGAGGCGTTTTTCGGTATCGCGGACGCATTTGATAGAGGCGCGGACGACGGGATCGAGAGCCATGGTCTGATGGTGTTCATAGAGGGTGCGCATAATGCCGTTTGCACAGCGGCGAAGCGCGAAGGGGTCAGCTGCGCCGGTTGGAATACGGCCGAGCGCGAACAGAGCCGTGATCGTGTCGATTTTATCGGCGATACCGGCAATTGAGCCTGTGAGGGTTGTTGCGACCGGTGCACCAGCCTGACGCGGGCTATAGGTTTCACGGATGCCCGTGCAGACATCGTCTGCGAGGCCTTCGACGCGCCCGTAATAATCGCCCATCATGCCTTCGACTTCCGGGAATTCATAGACGACGTTTGTGGCGAGGTCGGCTTTGCAGAAGTGAGCAGTCTGTCGAACGTGTTCTTTGTCGACGTCAGCGCCAACCCAGAGATCGGCGACGGTCTGAGAGAGTTCTTCATCGCGTAGGACTTTGTCAAATGTCGAGCCCATGCCTTCGATATAGCGCATGTGGGTGAGTTTTTCGTTGTAGAACTCGAGGTTGTGCTTGAGGTCTTCGGCGTAGAAGAATTCGGCATCCTTGAGACGAGCGACGAGAACGCGTTCATTGCCGCGAGCGACGACGGTGCGATCATAGACTTCGGTATTGCTCAGGGTGACGAAGTTTGGCATGAGCTCACCCTTGTCATCGACGACGCTGAAATAGCGTTGATTAGTGACCATGCTTGTGATGATGACTTCGTGAGGGATTTTGAGGAAAGCGGGATCGAAGGAACCGACGATGCCAACGGGCCATTCGAGAATCTGAACGACTTCTTCGAGCAGGTCGTCGTTGTGAACGAGGTGACCGCCGATGGAAGCGGCGACTTTGTTGGCTTCTTCGAGGACTTTTGCACGTCGTTCGTCGGTATCGACGAGGACTTTTGCGTCGCGTAGTTTGTCGACGTATTCGGCGGTTGATTTGACTTCGATGGCGGCAGGTGCCATGAAGCGATGTCCATAGGTGAGAGAACCGGATTCGATGCCGGCGAATTTCATGGGCAGGACTTCGTTGCCGAGACGGCATAAAATCCAGTGAACGGGACGTGCAAAGAGCGTGGGTTCATCGGACCATCGCATGGGTTTTCCCCAATGGATGGCGGCCAGATCGTCTTCGAGGATTTTGGCAAGGAGTTTGCGAGTATCCTCTCCTTTTTCGCAGACTTTGACGGCGATATAAGCCATCGGTTTGCCTTTTTTTCGTTCCTGAATGACTTCTTCGATCTGGTCTTCAGTAGCGTTTAAACCTTTGAGGAAACCAGCAGCGGCGGGAGTCCATTTGCCATCGGGAGTTTTGCATGCGGCCATGGCGGGACCGACTTTTATAGTTTCGAGGTCGCTCTGTCGTTCGGCGACATCTTCGACGAGAAGCGTGAGGCGTCTCGGCGAGGCATAGGCGCGGACTTTTCCGAGGGAAATACGGGCATCCCGGCATCTGTCTTCGAATCCCTGACGCAGGGATTCAATGGCCATATTGATCTGAAGTGCAGGAAGATCTTCGCACCCGAGTTCAAAAATCAGTGACTGTCCCATCGATTAATCCTCCTTGTTTTCTTTTTTGAGAAGAGGGTAGCCCATTTCTTCGCGCTGTTTGAGATAACAGTCGGCGGCCATGCGCGAAAGCGTGCGGATGCGGTTGATGTATGACTGGCGGTCAGTGACGGAAATGGCGCCGCGAGCCTGCAGAATGTTGAAGGCATGGGAGCATTTAAGGACGTGGTCGTAACCGGGGAAGGCAAGGCCCATGTCGAGAAGGCGTTTGGCTTCGGCTTCGTACATTTCGAAGAGTTTGTATTCGAGATCGACACTTGCTTCTTCGAGATAGTATTTGGACTGTTCGACTTCGGCTTGAAGATGAACGTCTTTGTACTTGATATCGCCCACCCACTGGAGTTCGTGAATGCTGTCGACGTTCTGCATATACATACAGATTCGTTCAAGGCCGTAAGTGATTTCTGCGGTGACAGGATTGCAGGGAATGCCGCCGACTTGCTGGAAATAAGTGAACTGAGTGACTTCCATACCGTCAGCCCAGACTTCCCAACCGCAGCCCCAGGCGCCCTGAGATGGAGCTTCCCAGTTGTCTTCGACGAGTCGAAGATCGTGGGCAAGTGGATCGATGCCGATGGCTTTAAGGGAACCAAAATAGAGGTCAAGAACGTTTTTGGGGCTGGGTTTGAGGATGACCTGGAACTGATAATATGCGCCCCAACGGTTTGGATTTTCGCCGTAACGAGCGTCAACAGGACGACGGCAGGGCTCAATGAAAGCGACCGAATAAGGCTCCGGTCCGAGGGCTCTAAAGAAAGTGGCGGGATTGAAGGTTCCCGCGCCTTTTTCGATATCGTATGGCTGCTGAACAATGCAGCCTTGTGACGCCCAATATTTTTGGAGCGTCAGAACAAGATCCTGAAAATTCATGGAATCACTCCTCATAAGAATAGAATATGGCAATCATCCAATAATGATTGCCCCAAAAAAGCGCGCGCGTTTTACCGCGTTTTATCAGAAATTTTAACCCTATTATTCAATCTATTTCAGATAGGTTTCCCCGTGTTTGGTGAAGGTCTGGATAAAAGTTAATTGTATGTTTTTTGGGGGCTTTGCCCCCTGTCCTCAGTTCGCAATATGAAATGAACTTCGTTTCCCGAGCCAGCTTCACCCCTTTGTCACTACGTGACGTTCACTCTCTCCATTATGGCGAGGGGGAATTTAGGGTAACATTTCATTTGCTCACTGGGCTCTGCGATGCCAGCCGTCCACCGGATGCCTGTCTTCTCGGCCCCTCGGCTTTCTTCATTTTCAGCCTAATGATTTTGTTTTGTTCAGAGGTACCTTAGAGAGGGGCCGGAGGATATGTGCCTAATATCGGGAATAATCCATCTCACGGACCAGGTTGATGGTGCCGCAATAGATTTCATCAGGGGATTTGATTTCAAATAGAGGGAATGGAAAAGGCATCGAACGAACGATTTCCAGGTTGTCATCATAATGTTCGATGTCATAGAGGATGGGGATGGGGGTGCCGGGTTTGCACCATTTGGCGGGATTGAAATGGACGTAGACTTCATGGATGAGGTCTTCAGTGTTTGAATCATCAGGGGGATTAAATTTATAACGGATTTTGAAAGTCGGAGGTGTATTAACAATACTCATGGTATAGATTTCAGGGTTTGAAGCTAAATTATCAAGTTCATCATCTTCTTCAAATAAAAAATTCTTGAGTGTTATATTTAAATTGGATTTTAACGTTGATGAGCCCAGAGATGATGGACACTTTGGTGCGTAAATATGATGTGTTTCTTTAACGAATTCATAGGAAAGTATTGTGGCGATTGCTTTTTTTCCGTTGCTTAGGAGATCTTTGAGACAATGCGCAGGGTACTCGCTTAGAGGATAATTATTCATTGTTCGTGAAACAAATATATTATACGAAACATTTTGATAATGTTCCAGTTCAATGTATGTTTTTTTGCTTTTGTTATGTTGCAAGGATAGGAGTTTGTTTTTATTTTTTATGGAGTCTTGTTGTGAGAAGCCTATTAAAAAGAACATGAAAATACCAGATATGAATGCAAATTCAAACAATTTGTGTATTGTTATTAGAAATATAGAGAGGTAATTGATGATGCAAAAAATAACTAAAAAAATACCAGTGTACTTTTTATAGTTCATCAAACAGTCATTGAGTATGACTTTAAAATTAAACTTTGCTTTTTTATTTAATTTATCAATGGATGTCGAAGAATTATTAACTTTGTATACAAAATATTCCCGTTCAAAAGCTTCTAAATAGTGACGATTATTAATATATTTAATCCAGCATGTTGGAACAAATCGAGGACAATCTTCAGAAAGTTTTTGCCAAAGGTCAAAAGTTCCAGGTTCACATAATGCTTCAACGTTCTGCAGTTGTTTTGAAAAATCAGCGCTCTGAATGAAAGAGGCAAAGAATGATAGCTTTTGGGGAGTTCCAAAACGTCCTTTGGCGAAATCCGAAAAAGTTTGAATGAGGGAATCGTGATCACTCAATCGAAGACTGAGATTCGGCTCGAGCATGTTTCTTAAAACGGCTTTAATACTGTTCGGAAGGTTCTCGATATGGGGTTCAAAGACGAGATGATAGTCGGCAATTTTCATGTCAGCCGGAGAAACACCGCTTAAAAGCTGAACACACAGTGCGGCGAGTGCATAGATGTCACTGGCTGCGACAGGATTGCCCATGAGCTGTTCCGGTGGCATATAGCCGACGGTTCCCGCAACGGTGGATCCCCCGTGTTGAACCTGTGGATTTGCAACGGCTCCAAAGTCAATGAGGTAAACTTTAAATGTATCACCGCCCAGAGGTTTCATAATGATATTCGAGGGTTTAATATCGCGATGAATGACTTCCGGATTATGAAAATGAAGTTCCTTGAGAATGGTCAGAAGCTGAATCATCATCTCGAAAATACGGTTGATAGTGAAACGATATCCACTTGAAAGCATTTGTTCAAGTGTTCGGCCTTCAATGTATTCCTGGACAAGATAGGCCGCCGGTTTTTTGGCTTCCAGATACTCCTTGGCTTCGTAGAATTTGGCAACGCCATTAATATTCAGGTCTGAAAGAATCTCAACTTCTCGATGGAAAAGTTCATAGGCTTTCCAGTTTGATACGGATGCAATGTTAAGTTCTTTGACTGCAACCGTCTGGCCGTCAGACATTCGTCGTGCCTTAAAGACGCGTCCCTGCGTTCCTTTGCCTATCTCTGAAATAAAATCATAATTTTCAGCCATTTGGGGGACGAGTATTTTGACATCCTGATTTGCGGGCTGATTTTGAGGGGCTGAGTCAGGCAGCTGCGTATCATGTGTGCTTGTGGTTTGTAATTGTTCGTTTTCCATGTATATGTTCACTAAATGCGTAGGTGGTATTAATGCACAGCTTGATGAGAAAACAGTGGCGTATGAGGATGGGCAAAGCTTCAGAAAAAAATAATCAGAAGCTCCTTAGGTTCAATCATTGTTTAGAATGAAATCCAACAGGGCATTGAGTTCAGTTCTGTTCGCATCAGCGCAGATGTCTTTCATGTCAGAGGCCGAATTATTGATTTTCGACAGGGGCAGTAACTCAAATGTCATGTCATTGATGCTGATAAGCCGATTGATGGCAGGCTCATCGGGACGATATAGAACAACGCAAGATGATGGAATGGGAATGTCCCAATCCTTTTCGATATATTTATTTGTAGTTATATAGCCAATGTAGGTGAGCTTTTTAGGCTTTTTTAAGCCTGAATTGACTTCATAAATATATTCAAATTCGTAATAATATTTTGTAAAACTGTAATCATAAAGTTGCTTGGCTTTTTGAATTACAGTTCCAGTCACTTTTTCCCATGAGTCATCAGAAATCCAGTTTCGTGCTTTTTGGACGAGTTTTGTATTCTTGATTCGAGATAAAATTCTATTGGAAATTCGATCCTTTGAATTTCCTCCCTGAAATGAAGTGGAATTATTATTTGAATTTGTTTCTGAGTTATCATTGTTTTCTTCTTCGAACATTTCCTGAAATGCAACAAGCTCTCCCTTGAGGAGTTTGCTGATTACATCGGTGAGTTCGGTGGCTGTCTGCAGCCTTTTTTCCGGAACGGGTTCCAGAAGTTTGCTCAGAAGAAGTTTCATGCCTTGGCTGACATTTGGGGCATACTCATCAAGAACTTCGTCATATTTGAGGCGAAAAACGTCAGACTGAATTTCGTATGGCGGTTTGCCCGTGAGCATGTGAAGCGCAGTGGCACCCATGGCATAAATATCGGAAACTGTCGTGCATTCGCCGATCATCTGTTCCGGCGCCATATAGCCGTATGTTCCGGCAACCGTCGAACCGCCCGATTTCATCTTGGGATTTGCAACAGCACCGAAGTCGATGAGCCATGCCTGAGATACTTTATCGTTCTCGTTCACGGTACACAGGATATTCGATGGCTTGATATCTCGATGAATAATGGGGGGACTGTACTGCGTGTGAAGGGCTTCGAGAATGAGGCTGATTTGTATGAGAACTTTCAGCGTTTCTAATTCGGTGAACTTTCGACCTTCTTCAAGACAGGTGAGAATTGGCTTTTCTGATACAAATTCCTGCACTAAATAACAGGATGCGTTCTCGCCTTGCGTAAAAATGCTCTCGTAAAATTTCGGAATCCCCTTAATGGAGAGGCTTTTGAGTACTTCGGCTTCTCTTTTAAACAGTTCAAAACTCTTGAGCGATTCAGCTTCCGAAAATTTCAATTCTTTAATGGCAACAATAGAGCCGTCAATAATATTTCTTGCCTGCCAGGTTTTTCCGTTCGAGCCTTCTCCAAGCAGTTTGATGTACCGATATTTGTCGGATATGGCTTCTGGTGTATCAATGATTTGTAAATCAGTCATCGTCAGTTCCTGTCAGTATTCATGAAATGAAGCGGTTTTGAAAAACGGTAGCTGGATACAAACCGTTTCCAAAGTTTAATCTATTTAAATCATTTTGTGCAATGCTGTGTTGATAATTCGTGCCTATGCGCCTGCGACGCATACGGCACGGTTGAACTCGCCTATTGCGCAAATGCGCAATACGGCTCGTTTTCTTTTTGGGGATTTACGGAAATTTTATGCGTGATAAATAGGTGATTGGGCAATGGAGCCTGGATTGATACATAATGGAGAGATTTGCATGAAACAATACGATTTTGAAACCGTGACGGATCGTCATCATACCGATTCAATGAAGTGGAACGTGGGCGCAGATGAGCTTCCGATGTGGGTCGCTGATATGGATTTCAAAGTGGCTCCGGAGATTCGTAAGGCATTGGAAAAACGACTTGAACACGGCATATTTGGCTATTCTTATCCATCGAGTGAATGGGCCGAGGCGTATTTAGGATGGTGGCGTCGAAGACACAATGTCGAACTTCAGCATGATTGGCTTCTGTTCACAGAAGGAATCGTGTCTGCTGTTGCCTCGGCCATTCGTCGCTTTTCTCAGCCCGGTGAAAATGTTCTTTTGCAGACACCTGTTTATAATCACTTTTTCTATTCCGTTCGGGATACCGGACGAGTCGCGCTTGAATGCCCTCTGCATTATGAAAATGGTGTCTATTCCATGGATTTTGAACGGCTTGAAGCTGACCTGGCTAATCCTCTGACGACTCTCATGATCCTGTGCAATCCACAGAATCCGACCGGAAATCTTTGGGACCGTGAAACGCTCTCTCGCGTCGGTGAACTGGCTCACAAGCATCACGTCTTGATTCTCGTCGATGAAATCCACTGCGATGTCGCCGATCCAGGGCTTCGATATACGCCATTTGTTTCGGTTTCCCCGGTTTGTCGTGACAACTGCATCATGTTTATGTCACCGACCAAGTGTTTCAATATTGCCGGGATTAAAACAGCCTGTGTCTGTGTGCCCAATCCCGATTTGCGTCAAAAGATGCAGCGAACCATGAAAACGGATGAAATCATGGGCGTCAATTTCTTTGCATTGGATGCCGCGAAAGCTGCATTTAATGAGGGGGAGACATGGCTTGATGCATGTCTTGAATATATTTATGAAAACAAAAAGATGGTTGCAGAATACATCAAGTATCACATTCCTCAGGTTACACTTGTTCAGTCACAGGCAACATATTTGTTGTGGATAGACTGCAGCCTGCTTCACGGTGAACCGGTTCGGTTTAATGAGTGGCTTCGCGAAAAAACCGGTCTGTTTGTGTCAGACGGTGGCCAGTTTGGAAAAGTCGGCGAGCATTTTCTACGTATGAATATTGCCTGCCCACGGTCATTACTTGCTGATGGTTTGGAGCGGCTTCGCCGGGGCGTTGAACTTTGGCAGGAAAACAATAAATAAAGGAATAGACGATGTTGTTTGATACACATGCACATGTCAATGAAGAGGCTTTTGATGAAGATCGCGATTTGCTTTTGGTGGAATTGCCTCAAAAAGGCATCGGGCTATTGATGGATCCGGGCTGGAGTCTGGAATCATCGCGAACCGCTTCTGAACTTTCAAAAAAGTATAACTATATATATGCGGCAGTCGGATCACATCCCGATTCGGCGGATGAAGTCAATGAAAGCGTTCTCGCGCAATATCGCCAGATGATTTCGAGTAATCCAAAGATTCGTGCGATTGGTGAAATCGGTCTCGATTATCACTACGAAGATGTTCCCCGTGAAATCCAAAAAAAAGCATTTCGGCTTCAGATGGAACTGGCTCGGGAACAGGGACTTCCGGTAATTGTTCATGAACGCGAAGCGCACGAAGACGGCATGAACATTGTGCGGGAGTTTCCGGATGTCAAAGGTGTTTTTCATTGTTATTCCGGTTCGGCTGAAATGGCCAGACAGCTCGTTGAACTAGGCTGGTTCATTGGGTTTACCGGGGTTCTGACATTTAAAAATGCAAGAAAGCTCATTGAAGTTGCGGAAATGATACCACTCGACAGGATGGTGCTCGAAACCGATTGTCCTTATATGGCACCGGTTCCCTTCAGAGGACAGCGCAATGATCCCTCTATGCTCACAAAAATGGCAGAGAAAATGGCAGAAATCAAAGGGCTTTCAGTTGAAGAAATTCACCGCCTGACTTTTGAAAATGGACGGCGGCTTTATCGATTGAATTGAATCAATCAGTCTCTGTATCCGGCTGTCCTCACCCCCGGCTCCCGGCAATTAATGCCTTAAAATATCGTTTTGTTTAGACCTTCGTTGAGGAATTTTTGAATAAAGATATTTACTTGGTTTTCTGGGGCTTTGCCCCAGACCCCACCAAAGGACTGAGTCCTTTGGAATCCTCAATATTTTTAGATTGATTCCTCGCTGCCCCCCCAGCTTTCCTCATTTGTTGCCCATTTTTGTTTTATTCAGAGGTTCCTTAACTGCGGGCTGAAATAGTAAAGAAACCAAATTGTGAGAAAGGATGTTACACGGATAGATGCAATAAAAATTGCAAAGAAGGACAATTGATATGTAGCGGGAGGTTTTGGAGTGGCTTTCGGCAATGTAACCGTGAGCAATTGGAATCTTTTGCTTGTCTGATTGGATCAGACTGCGTTTTGGAAAACAAATATTGCGCATCGGATGAAGAAAATGAAGGACAGTTTATCTGCAAATTGCCGACGGTTACGGATTGCCAATTTAAAGGCCAACTATTCAAAAAAGGCGAAACAGTCTGTGACGGCAATGTATTGAGGACATGTTCAAAAGAAGTGAATGAAGAATTTGATGATGGCATCGAGTGTAAAGCAATTGCTGCCGATACGCCGATTTGCGACATTTATACGAATGAATGCCGTGCCGAGAAAAAGTGTGGCAAAGATGGCAGCATCGAATCGGGTGCAATTATTTGCAGTCCCGCCGGATCTAATAAAGCCATCTGCAATGATGGCATTTTGACAGCATTGACAGGCGAAGATGCCTGCAAGGGAATCGCACATGGCTTTGCCATCTGCATTGAAACCGATTCTGGCCCGACCTGCTCATTTGAATGTGAACCAGGGTATAGAAAAGACAACGATACATGCGTGAGTATGTGTGATCTCAATAAAGAATATTTTGACAAGTTTGGCCACTGTTCTTGTGATGAAAGTAAACTTTTTATAGGAGTGGCTGGCTCATGTCAATGCGAAGATGGTTATGTCGAGAATGACGAACACAAATGTATCAACGCATTAGTAGGTACGGAATGTACGCCTGATAATTGGCCAATATGCAATGGCGATGATATTCTTGAATGTGACCCTGATTCATTTGTATGGAAGCATATCTATTGCCCGTCATTTGGCGATTCGTACACTTGTCAAAACAATAAGAATAAAAACACAATATGTCATAAAGATAATCATGATTATATAATTAAATCCCAAAAATGTGATCAATCATTCGAAGGATATTGTGCTGGCAACATGCGTGTATATTGCGAAAACGGTATAATTAAAGGTGAAAGTTGTTCCCCAGAATGTGCCGTGAGACTGAGTTCCGGGAAAAAATTTGCAGAGTGTATCACACCGGAAATTACTGATTGTCCCGTAGAAGGTTGGGGGATTTCATGTTATTCTTACCCTATGCAAACTGCGGATCGCTATGACTGCGGAATTTTTTCCGATGGAAATTATTATAGATACAATGTGGGATATGTATTATGTTCCAATATATGCGAGAAAGGATGTAAAATAGACGAATGTGATACAGAAAATGAATATCGTTGTTTAGATGATACAACAATGGTAACCTGTGAAATCAACGGTGCTGACAACAAAAAATATTGGCTGGCCAGAAAATGTGAAAAAAAATGTTTACTAAATACGCCTTATGAAGAGGCAAGGCACTATTGTGTTTTTGGTGAATAATTAAGGGAAAATGCGCCGCGACTGGTGGCGCATTTCAACAATATTTCTATTCTGCAACAAACCACTTGACCTCCTGTTGCCACACGCCAAAGGGCGATCAGGCGGATCATGGCATACGAAGGGATAAATGGCGAGCGTGCGGCATCGAGCACCATTTTCATCGCCATGACACAGTGCCAACATTTTGATATCACAATATAAATTCGCTATACCGAATATTTGGCGCATTCTGCGCCAAATATTCTGCATTTTTTTTGCAAGGAGTCTTATGTGTCGTAAAGTATTGTTGTATATCTTTTGTATCGTAACTGCAACGGTGGCCTCATGTACCAATGAATCCGTTCGCCTGACACCATGTGAGGAAGGGGCATTTCGATGCAATGCAGGCAATATCGAAGTTTGCACCGATGATAATTGGACGATTTCAGAAAATTGCACAAAATCGAACAAAATATGTGCATCACAGACCGATGGCCAATTTGTTTGTATAGACACGGAAATAAACTCATGTGTCACCAAATGCGTCGATGGCATCCTGGCAAAATGCAACGAAAACGGCAGCCAGGATATTTTGAAATGCAGTGACACGAACAAAATATGTGGATTTGATAATGCCGGATTGCCAGCATGTGTTGATGAAAATGTTTCAAATCCGTGCGTCACCAAATGCGTCGATGGCATCCTGACAAAATGCAACGAAGACGGTAGTTCAAGTTCAGAAAATTGCAGCGACACGAACAAAATATGTGGATTTGATAATGCTGGATTGCCAGCATGTGTTGATGAAAATGTTTCAAATC
>JAZRVP010000114.1:0-2148 GCA_045599245.1 Myxococcota bacterium | reverse complement strand
AGAGTTTATCACAACCCATCATCATGAGGGGGCAGAGGAGTAATGTAGTAGTAAGCAGAATGTTATTTGTTCTCATAATCTTTTGTATTAGTGGCTATTGAATTGTGATTAGTTATTCGGCACAGTAGTCTGCAAAGGAATCTTTGTAATCTTTTTCTACGCACATTTCTGCGCATGTGATTTCTTCAGGTTCCTGTCCGTTACTCTTGCACGAAAGCAGAATGTTTTCATCCCAGCAGTAGGATATGGCAAAATTGCCGCCGAAGATGCCGTATTTACCCGAGGCTCCTTTTTCGCAGGAGAAGAGTTCGAATTCGCCGTCTTCGCAAATGTCGTAGTCGATGAAATCGTAAGCTGCGTCCTGGCTTGAACATGATTCTGCACAGTCATGGTAGCTGCCGACGGAATCGCAATAGGTTCCTGATCCGCAGACTGTGACTTCATATTGACCGTCAATACAGTCATAGATGTTGTTGTCGCAGCATAATGAGTCGTCTCCCGTGCAGCTGTCGCCATCCTTTGGACATTTGGATTCTGGCGTTTGGGTGGTCTGTTCCTTTTTGCATGAGGATGAGCAGCCATCGCCGTTATTCTTGTTTCCGTCGTCGCATTCCTCGCCGGATTCCAGTACGCCGTTGCCGCAAACGGGTGAAGTCGGGGTTGGGGTACTGGTGCTTTCTTTTTTGCATGAAGATGAGCAGCCATCACCGTTTATCTGGTTTCCGTCGTCGCATTCCTCGCCGGATTCCAGTACGCCGTTGCCGCAGACCGGGGCGGTCGGTGTGGGGGTGGGGGTAACGCTTGTTTCAACTTTGCACAGGGACGAACACCCGTCGCCGTTGTTCAGGTTTCCGTCGTCGCATTCTTCGGTTTCGCCTTTGACGCCGTCACCACATTCATCGTCGAGGATACATGCAGTCGCGCCGAATGACAGAAATAGCATGGTAATGAAGGGAAGATATCGTTTCATATGGGCTCCTTATCATCCTTGTGTGGAATTATCTTGAGCAATTTCTATTACAGTTTGCTTCGCAGTTGTCTTGACAACGCTTTGTTTCAAGCACGCTAAAACCCTTAACTTCATCTGCGCATTTATCGATGCAGTAAAACATACATTCATCGCATCGCACGCCAGATGGTACTGTCGGTGATGTGGCGGCTGGGGCTTTGGGGGCTTGCAAGGCATTATGTTTCGCCGCCTGGGCCTCTTCTTTTGCCGCCTGAGCTTCCTGTTTGTATCGGTCGACATTATATTTTGCATCGGCATCGGCTTTAGCTTTGGCTTTTTCTGCTTCGTATTTAGCTTTTTCTGCTTCTGCGAGCGCGATATCGTGTTTTTGTTTTTCTGCCATCAGGTTCGCTTTCGCGACGCTCTTTTTGAAGAGAGCATTGAGGTCGGCATTGGCAAGTCGTGCTGCTGGATCTGATTTGCAGACGTTCAGGAAATTTTTGTTTGCTGTTTGATAATCGCGGATTTTCGACTCGTACTGTTTGCTGATTTCCTGTGATGCAGCTCCGGAGAGCGAGGAAATATCAAAATCCATTTTTCTTCGATTTTCCGGATGATTGACGGCACGTAAATCGCGTTGAATCTGTTCGCATTTGGTGCCGTTCAGAGCCTCTGTGATATTCACGAGTACATCGAAATAATCTTTTGCTTTTGCTGCTGTTTCGGCAGAGACTGCTGTGACTGGAACAGTGTCTTCTGCGTAAACATTCTGATTTAAACATGGGATAATGGCACAACCTGCAATCAATACAGGCATTAGATATCGACGCCAGGAACGAGCTTTATTCATAGATTCCTCTTGTTTTTGTATTATGATTGATTTAGAAATTGGTTCTAAATCTATTGCAGTTTAAAAAAAAAAAAAAAATACAACCCTTTTCGACGCAAAATTGAAAAAATTTGGTTACAGCTCAGTCGGGGCTCTGCCCCGAACCCCGCTTAAGGGCTGAGCCCTTAAGAATCCGCAATATTTTAGGTTGGTATTAGCATTTGGGGCTGCCTTACAATTGTTCCCCCGCCAGGGCCCCACCGCCCGGCTCTCTGCATTTTCTGCCTTATAATTGCGAAATAATCCGTTTTTCACCAATCTCTGCTCATATTTCAGAAGATTTATGAATTAATCCTGCCTGAGTTGTAAC
>JAZRVP010000113.1:0-3047 GCA_045599245.1 Myxococcota bacterium | reverse complement strand
CAGTCGAACTGATCAGCATCTTCAGCGGCGACAGGAATGTCGCCGCCCCATGCTGTTTTGCCGTGTTCGTCCTTCTGGCAGTCAATCAGCCAACCAGTTAATCTTTTCTTGCGTGGGTTGTTTCCCATGCTGGGTTTTAGGTCTGATGTTGTCTATTATGATAGGGATGAGCGGATGGCGGGGAAAAGTCACTATCCCCTATCGAAGATGATGTCATTTGCTGTTGATGGAATAACCTCTCTCTCGGTAAGGCCGCTACGAATGATAACTGTACTGGGTGCAGTTACAGTTCTTGTTGGAATCCTGATGATTTTTTGGGGCTTGCTGTCATATATTCGTGGCATAGTCGCTCCCGGATGGACGAGCATGGTTATGATCGCATGTGTGTTTTGCGGTGTTCAGCTTATTTCACTCGGAGTGATAGGTGAGTATGTTGGAAAAATTTACTTAGAGACAAAAAGACGTCCTCGTTTTATCATATCTGAAAAGGTGGGGCTGGCATCATGAATGTGAATAAGATTATGTTTTGGATGGCAGCGATATCGATTTTTTTCTTGCAGCATTTTGTTATGAAACAAATCCGTTTGCAGATTCTGCGCTTGGTGATCCAACATGGTTTGCATACATAGGAAGGATGTGGCTCAATGGCCATGTTCCATATCTTGAGTATTTCGATCATAAAGGGCCGTTAATTTTTTTCTTGAATATGCTTGGACTTGCTATCTCGCAGGAGAGTTATCTTGGCGTGTGGTGCATCGAGCTGGTATTCCTCCTTTCTTCGTTCAGGACGGTATATTCATATGTAAATGAATTTCGAGGGAAGACGGAGGCTGTCGTTGTCCTTGGCGTTGTGACGGCAGCAATGCTTAAGCTTACGTCCCCCTGTGATAGCATTGAGTCTTTTGCATATCCGATCGTGACATTTTGTTTGATTAGGCTTATGACGCTGATAAAACGCGGTGAATCGCTGTCATGCCACGATGCATTTTTATTTGGCGTTGCATTTATGGCCTTGTTTCTCTTGAAGGCCAATCTGGTCTCGGTGGCATTTGTAATTGCAGTTTATTATTTCCAGACATGGTTTCAGGATAGGCGAACGGGTCGCTTTTTGTGCAATTCGGCCCTGACTTTTTTGGGAATGGCGATAGTTCTTTTGCCATTCGTTGGTTATTTTTATGTTAAGGGCGCTCTGTATGACTTTTGGTATTGTGCGATTGTTTATAATATAAATTATGCAAACAAAACGGCGGTGTTCAACGCCCTCCTTCCGTGTGTTTATGTTTTGAATGTGCTTAATCTTGGCCTTTTGTTCGTTCGATCGGTAGACAAGAAAGTGCTTGCCTACAATCAGATTTTTTTAATCCTAACGGGCTTGACCTTGTGGCAATGTCCAACATATGATCACTATTATGTATTGATTGTGCCTGGTATAATCCCGCTGTTGGTTGAAATTTGGGGTCTAATGCCAAATATAACGTTGCTTCGAAAAGGGACGCTGACCCTGTTGTTTGTTTTTTCAATTTGTGTTTTGTCAACCAAGGTGTTGACTGCGAACTTTGATGTTGGCGGATGGGCTCGTAATATTAGGAACGGAGGTTCGCTTTTCTCAATCCTGGAGTATAAGGAGGGACGTCAGTTTGCGGAGACGTTGAAATTTTTGGAACTTATAGATGATCGAGACTCTGTTCTTTGTTTTGGACGCAACGGCCTGTATGAGTATTTGAAGGTTTCAACTCGCTTCAAGTACTTTCTACATACGACTTGCGAGCTTGACGAGCGAATGCATTCTGCATCCATTGAAAATCTGAAGTCGCGAAATGATAAATATGTAATTGCCTATAAGCCGGAGGTCGTTAACGAGTGGGCAGTGATCTTGAATGAGGGGTATGAGGTAGTTTGCGAGTCCGATAAGTATTATTTGTACAAACGTAAATATGCGGTATCAGGTGCCAGCAAGAACGGACAGGCCTCTGCCTCTGAAGACCGCCGGGAGAATTAAGCATGGAATATGATGCGATAGTTGCGGGCGCGGGCATTTGGGGGTGCACGGTTGCGCGGCGGCTCGCGGAGGCGGGGCGCAAGGTGCTGGCGCTGGAGAAACGCGCGGCGGTTGGGGGAAACTGTCGGTGCGAGATCGATCCGGAGACGGGGATTGAGGTGCATGTCTACGGCAGCCACATCTTCCACACGAGGAATGAGAGCGTGTGGGCGTTCGTGAATCGCTTCACGAAGTTCAACGACTACCGGCATTGCGTCCTTGCAAAGCATGCCGGAAGGGTTTACCATCTTCCGTTCGGGCGGACGCTTTACGATGAGTTCTTCGGGAAGGGGAACTACGAGCTGCCGCTGAACGACGAGCAGAACGAGGCGGTTTTCGATGCGTTCATCAGACACTACACCGCCAAGCAGTGGGGAATGGACGCGGACAAGGTGGATCCGTCGGTGATCAGGCGGCTGAAGGTCCGTGACAGCTATTCGACGGACTATTTCGACGATCCGTATCAGGGAATCCCGCTTGACGGATACAACAGGATGTTTGAGCGGATGCTGGACCATCCGAATGTTACGGTCCGCTGCAATACGGCTTTTACAATCGAACAATCGAACAATCTGAACAATCGAACAATCTATTACAGCGGACCAATTGATGCGCTCTTTGATTACAAGTTCGGCGCCCTGCCTTGGCGGAGCTTGAGGTTTGAGCGCGAGACGCTGAACTGCCGCGATTTCCAAAGTACGACGGTGATGAACTATACGGATGCCGAGGTTCCCTACACCCGCATTCACGAGTTCCGTCACTACCATCCGGAATCAAACGGTGGCATTCACCCGACAATCGAACAAACGAACAATCTGAACAATCGAACAATAATCATGCGCGAGTATCCGAGCGCGTGGAAGCCGGGTGACGAGCCGTACTATCCGATCAGCAATCCGGATTCTGCCGCGCTGCTGAAGCGGTATCAGGATGAGGTGGCGACGATCCCAAATTTGATTGTCGGCGGTCGTCTCGGCGGCTACAAGTACTACGACATGGACCAGGCAAT
>JAZRVP010000112.1:0-4909 GCA_045599245.1 Myxococcota bacterium | reverse complement strand
TGCTGTAATTGGATGTGTATGTGTTTTGAGCGAGATTGTCCCTGCTTTTACATCACCGGATGTTGATTTGATATCGCCGGAAGCCTCGATCTCATCATCAAACGTCGCTTTCTGACACACCTTTAATGTCTTTTTGATTTCCAGATCTGCATCCAGAAAATACCCGTAATCGGCATCGTCCAGTCCACAGAATGCAGCGCCTTTCCCTGTCACATCATCCAGATAGCCGACAACAACTGCATCGACATCAATGCCGCACTGGTTCTGCCGAAGATAAGGCGGCAAATACAGAGAACCTTCGATGGCTTCGTTCATGCACGACACGACATCCGCAATGCGCGCCGCGCCCGCGCTGTCTTCGTCATACAGCTTCTTTATTTTCCACAACCCGAACATGTCACACCCACCTGCATTCATATCTTGCAATGCCGTTCACCCAGTCGCATTGATAAAAGTCCACAATGCATGGAACGCTTGTGTCATCCTTCAAGACACCAACCTGTGAATGATGTCCGATTTCATTGTCAATAACACCTTCGATGGCAATAAACGTCGCATTGTATCTACGATATGCGAGCACATGCCCTGCAAAACTCTTGTCACTCGACGAAAAGCACGATCTGATTTCGATGGTCTCGCCGTTCCCGTCTCCGGATTCGATTTCATGCAGCCCGTCTTTCCACAAAACCTTTGCAATCCGCTCGTGCGCATCATCATCGATGATCGTTCCCTCAATATCCTTTTGCGCATCGATGCTGTCCGGAACCCATGCGACCGTTATCTTGTTCGCCCTGGCATTCACGATAAAACCTGCGCCGTTTTGCAGGTCTTCCAGTGTCTCAAGCGGCGGTTTCGACATCCTGAAATAATCCACCATGCCGCCTATTTTGACATCGATGTCATCGGCACCGCAGTCTTTGAGCAGCGTTTCGACGATCTCTTTGATATCCTTGTTTCTGAATGTCTTTGTCTCTGCCTGATAGGCGCTTTCAGGGAATATCGAACCTGTCAAAGACAGGATGTTTCCGTTTAATGATGCAGAAATGACATTGAAAACTGTCAGTCCCGAAGGCAAATCAATCTCTATGGTTCCGCCTTCGTCGATAACATCCTGGATAAATCCCTTTCGGGATGCCTTTTGACTGTCAGCACCGAGGATGCATTCGACTTCACAGTCGTTCGGAGACGTGATTAGACCTGAAATCTGATTTCCGTCCTGAAGAATGAGCTTTTTTCCCTTGCACTTCAGCGAGACGGAAGGAATGACAGTCTCCGGAGCGAACTCAAGCGCGCGGTTTCGGCATACTTCTTTTGTGCACTCGACGCCGCTCAGAACCAGATCGCAGGCATACACGCTGACGCCTGCAACGGAATCGGCGTTGAACGTCGTGTTGATGTTTGTCAAAGCAAACTGCAATTCCGGATAGAGCGGATAACCGCCGAGTGTGACACCGCCGGATGGATTATTCCTGTCAGCCCGAAGCGATCGAACCTTTGCAACTTCCACATCGAAATTCAAATCAAACGCCATGCACGCAGAACGCGTCACCTGGATTTGGTCAGATATTTCAGCCGCCTCAAATCCGCGCGTCGTAACATAACCGCCTGTATGTTCAATCACCTTCGCGCTTCGCATAAGACAACCCAGTCACAAAGCATATCGGTATTTGCTGATCCGCCCATGATAAGTAATACATAGTTCACTCCCATGGCGCCTTGATAATCGACGTCTGAACGACGGCTTCATCTGGAATAACGATGCTTTCGCCGCCTTCAAACATGATCACATCGCTGTAATCCCGTGAATTTGCCTGTCTGATTTCATCGCACTGGAACTCATCGCCTGTGTATTTGTATGCAATCGAATCCCATGTGTCACCGTCTGATGCAATGACTGTTCTCATGATACACCTCCGTCAAAACGCGCCGCTTCGCGACGTAATAAACGCATTCTGTGATGTCGCGCGCCTAAAATCCCTCGACTTAACGGCCTGTGCCAGTGATAATGCCGTCGTCTCACTGCCGCTCATATTGAACGTCTGTGCCACGTTCTGAATGATGTTTCCCGCTCTCGACGCTCTCGAATAATCCAATGGCAATATCATTTCCGGCTGAAAAGAACGCTCGCCAACAATCGACGGACCAATCGCAATACCGCCGTTTGCATTCTGCGGAATTGCACCTGTATCGACACCTGATTTATCACCAATCCATTCAACAACAACGTTTATTGCTTTAAGTAATGGAGTAAGTATGTAATCATTGAGCATGTTCAGTACTTTAAGCAGAACAGGAACAACGAGCGTAAACAGACTGTTCAGACCATCTGCAATGAGCTTCGCGCCACCGCCATCGAGCATCTTTGCAAACGCCTCCACAAGCGGAATGGCTGCCGGTATTAGTGTCATGAGCAGCTTGTTCTTTTGTTCTTCTATTCGCCGCATATTTGCCGCCATCTGCTCAGATTCTGTTTTCTGCATTTCGCTTGAATCTTTTGTTTCCGTCAGATTGATGATTTCAGACCAGTCCATGCCGCCAAGCGTATTGGATGCCTGCAAACGATTTCTGTCATTTCTAATCATTTCAGACCATTTGAAGTTCTTTGCGGCTTCTGCCACGTTCTCATTCGAGTTTCTTTGACTTCTCACAAATCGTCTAAACGCATAATCGAGTTCTTCCTGCGATTCAAATGCGCCGCTTCCCTGCAAGCCAAGATAAACCGCCTGAAGCTCTGTGACCTTTGCATTCCCGAAATCAGACGGCTTCATGTTTGCAAACATCTGTGTCGATGACTGAATCTGTTCATCCGTTGCGCTGGTCGCTTTCTGGATTGCCTTCATTCGGTTCGCATAAATGTTGAAGTTTCCTGCATTTGACGCTGTGTTCGTCGATGCAAATGCCGCACTCATTCCCGGATAACGCATCTCAATTTCAGCAGCTGACAATATCTCATCTTTCGCTGCGCCTTTCAGCGTTGTTTGAACACGATTTATTGCATCAACGATCTGCGAATAATCAGCGCCTGTTCTGATATACATTTCATTCAGAACGTTCTTTGCTTCATTGCCTGAGAATCCCTTAATCCGATTTGCCTGATGCTCTTTTTCGACTTCTCGATCTGCCGCTTGTGTGGCAGCGGACAGACCGGCTCCAAGCATTCCGATGCCAGCTCTCATGCCACCTGCAATCATTCGAGTTGCGCCACCTGCTATTCCGGTTCCTGTGTAAATTGCCTTACCTGCGGTTCCGACAACGCCAAATGCACCTTTGGTTACTGCTTTTGTAATCGAACCAGCTGTTTTCATTGCTTTGATTATATTATTCTGCTTTTTATCTTCCTGATCTAACAGCTTAATCTTTTCTTTAAGACTTTTAATTTCTTCATCTCTCGCTTTTTTACTTTCACGCCATTGTTTGCTTTCTTTTGTCCAGAATTTCATCCTTTCTTTCATGGATCTGGAATCTGCCACGTTTTGAATCTGCTTTAATCTTGCCTGCATGTCTTCGCTTTTGGCAATGTAATTGGCTTTTTTGGTTACCGTATCCATCGCTTTGAGCTGAAAACGCAACTGCTGATTCTTTTTCAATTCTGATTCAATATGACCACGATTAGATGCTGATATCTTTTCATCGATTTTTAGAATTTCCTGGAAAATTTCTTCTCTTTCCTCATCTGTTTGAACAGACTTTGATTTATATTCCAAAATTCGCTTTTCATGTTCGAGCGATTCAATATCACGCAATTCAGATTGAAGACTGGCAGCCTGTTTCGACAATTCTTTTATTGCATTTTCTGTGGTTTCTGAAAATCCTTTCGATATTTTGTCGAAATCCAGAGATGCATCCTGTGCAAACGAATACATTTTTTTCATTGCAGAGAGCACGTTCTTTTGTGCCTCTTCCATGTTCGCCGCTTTACTAATTTTTTTAAGTTCATCATTCACACTTTGGATAGCGTTTCGCGATTTGTCGTCGTTAATGATGAGGTCAATTGAGTATTTAGAATTTAAGTTGCTCATTCGTTCACCTTGATTTGAATAATGCTTTGTGCTAACCGTTTGCTATGATGAAAGGAATCATTTAGATTCCGAAGGAGGTGCATCATGCCATGGGATTGGACAAAAGAAGATGAAACGGACATAGCCTATATCACAAGGGGTATTTTATATACCATCGTGTTTGTTGTTTGTCCTCTTCTTCACATCTTTTTTGGATGGTAGCTCAAATCATCCCCATACCCATTCTCAGATTCCCGAAATGGAAATAGACCGCATCAATCGGCATTTCCATGAGTCTGAGAATGTCTGTGTGGTAATCTACTGACACCTTTCCGAGCACTCCATATAGCCTCATGATGTCTTCGGACGTTTTCAGTCCTAATCGAGCCAAAAAAAAGCCGATATCTTTGCAAGTGCCAATGAGTCATCCATCGAAAGTCTCGAAAAGTCGCTTGCCTGAAGACCTTCTGTGCCTTTGAGCGCAGCAAGGAATCCTGATGCAAGCTGAAATTCAAATTTGAGCGCTTTGTCATTGACGGCATCCATCATCGATACTGACTCAGCATCCGATATCTGTGCCTCGAATTTCCGGATTTGACGAAAGTCAGCAACCGATAATTCCTCGAATTCGAGTTTCAATTCTTCGATTTCGACCCCGTTCTGTAGTTTGAATGGCTTTTTGAGTTTGAATGTCTGCATGTCTTAGCCTCTCTTTTTGCTCGATTTCTTTGTCTTTTCTGGCTGTTCATTCGATGTCTCTGCATCTTTCTTTTTTTCGTCCTTTTTGATGTCGCAGACGTGAACAAGTCCCGGAAGTTCGACGCACCCAGCGCCGCATTTAGGGCATACATACGTTTTGTATTGTCGTTTCATCGTTCATTCTCCAAACTGGCGAGGCGTATCGCAGAGCG
>JAZRVP010000111.1:0-8425 GCA_045599245.1 Myxococcota bacterium | reverse complement strand
CGCCTCTCAGCGCCAAGGCATCCACCGTGTGCCCTTTATAGCTTAATTTCCATCCCACTCCTTCGGAGTGCGATTTAATTAATAAATGACACTTGATGACTTTACCTACGTACCGACGTAGCATGCTACGTCGCTACAAATTTATTTTTCTCTATCGCTTTCTTCTTTTCTGTTTTCAAATATCAACCGGTTCTTTTTGGAACCCGTCGAACGAGGCGGCCTTATACGCGCCTTCGCGTCACCCGTCAAATTTTATTTTCAAAAAAAATGCGGCCGCGTATTCGCAACGCGAATACCGCCCGCCAAAGGCCGTATCGCCGATGGCGATAGGCCGACCAGCCGACCAGTAGAGCCGCAAAATTTTGCGGCTCAAAGCCAAACGCCTTGCGTATCGGCTGATGGCCGATAGCAAGGCCACAATCCAACGCAGATGCATTGCGTGCAACGCATCCAAAGGCCGTATCGCCGATGGCGATAGGCCGACCAGCAAAATTTTGCGGCTCAAAGCTCCCCCGAAAATCATCTCGAAATAGGCACACCAGCCCAAAAATGCTATCATTCCGCAGGTCTTGTTTGTTTCCACAAAGGTGATGCCATGAAAACTTGCACCCGTATTTTTGCCGTCCTCTCACTTATTCTTTCCATTCAAGCCTGCGAATCCGACGACGTCGTCCTCATTTACAGCCAGAGCGGCGATCTGTGCAAAGACAACGCTAAAAAGTGTTTCAACAATGCCATTCAGGCCTGTTCCAACGGCACCTGGATTAAACAGTCCGACTGCCAGAATGGCTGCGACCGCAACACCAATGCCTGCGCCGATAAAAAAGTCGAATGCACACTTGGCGATTTGCTTTGTGATCAGGCCGTCGCTTCCCGTTGCACCGAAAATGGATGGATCGATGAAATTTGTCCGGACGGATGCGACGACGATATGCTCCACTGCGCCAGTGTTCAGCCTGTCACCGAAAAATGCACTCCCGGATGCTTTGACAACCGCATGACTCTTTGCGATGACGACGGCAATCCCTCCTATACCAAATGCACATTTGGCTGCTCCGGTGACTTTTCTTCCTGCAAAACCAGAGAAGATGAACCCGAAATCTGCACACCAGGATGCGTCAACAGTCTCCGCATCACATGCACCTCCGAGGGCTTAAAAAAGACGACAAAATGCCCGAACGGATGCGATTCTAACGGTCTTGAATGTTTCGCCTCTTCTTCTGACCTCTGCATCACGGGTTGTTCGGGCGGCGTCATGACAGTCTGTCACGCCGGCGGCGAATATTCTGTTACCAAATGTGAATTCGGATGCAATGACGAACTTTCCGACTGTGCAGTTGAGCCAGTCTGCAGGCCTGGTTGCGCTGAAAACATCAAAACCGTATGTCAGAACGGAAATTCCGTCACCTCCGAATGTCCTTTCGGATGCCTCTCTGATGGTTCTGACTGCGCCGAATGCCGCATCAATGATGGCGTTTGTGAACATAATACACTCAAAACCTGCGTCGACGGGCATTGGCAGACGACGACCTGTGACAACGGCTGCGCCAGTGACGGGCTCTCCTGTGCACTCCCCCCATCCTGCGCCGAAAACCAGCTTTCTTGCGTCGGAAACGAACTCTTTAAATGCTCCGGCGGCTCACTTGTGGCTCAGAAAACCTGCGATTTCGGTTGCAATCAGGCCGGAACCGACTGCGCTGAATGCAGGAATGGCAACTCGACGTGCAAATCCGGCACGCTCTCTACCTGCACAAACGAAAAATGGTCTTCAACCGTCTGCAAATACGGCTGCAATGCCGCCTCCAACGCCTGCGAAGAAGTCAATGAAAACCAGCCCACACGCTATCTCATGAAGACGCTTCATTCCCCCATCACGCCTTATGTCGTCACTCAAATGAAAACTATTGCCGCAAAAAATACGTCCAGAAACAACGACGTCTTCATTAAAATCGGCGACTCTCATTACGATTACGACTTCGACGGCTGCTTCATGAAATGTTTCTCAAATAACACGTCACAGGCTGTCTCCCTCGATGGACGAAACGAACTTCAAAACGTCATTGCCACCTTCCAGAAAACCAAGGATTCATTCAACCGCGACTCTCTTGCCGCAGTCGGCGGTTCCTCCACTCGAAACGGCCTCTCCGGCAGCCCAAATCTCATCACTCAGGAAATCTCTGCCCTGAATCCTCGTTTCGCTTTCTTCGGACACGGTTCAAACGATATCGGAAACGGCAGTTTCGTCTACAATCTCTCCGGTTATGAAGGTTATCCCTGGTCTATCCAGGACTATTACAGACAGGTCAACAAGGCCCTCGATCTGCTCATCGAAAACGGCATCATTCCTCTCATTTCCGGCATAACACCCAATTACACCACACCAACCGGTATCAACTATCTCGCCAATCCGCCGGCCATCGACAAACGCGATTACCCGCGCTACATCGTCCAGTCTTTCAATGCCATTTCTCGCGGTATCGCAGAAGCACGCCAGCTTCCATGGTTCAATACCTACCAGGCTTATATCAATCTCTCAAATCACGGCCTTCGAACCAGTGACAATATTCACGGAAGCACCAGCGGTTCCCCATGCAATTTCACCGCTGATGGCCTCAAATACGGCGTCAATCAACGAAATCTTGGCAGCATTCAGATGCTCAATGCCGCATGGCAGACCGTCGTCAACAATGCTGCTCCCTCCGATACCATCGACGAGCCTTTCAAAGGTAACGGTTCCCCTTCCAGTCCGTTCCTCGTCACAAGCCTCCCCTTTACCCATTCCGCAAATACAGCCAAAAGTTCGAACAAAATTATCAATTTTTACGACGGCTGCAGCAGTCCGTCTTCCGGAGAATACGAATACGGCCCCGAATATTATTATGAAATGGTCCTCAATAAGAAAACCAGACTCCGAATGTTCGCCGTCAGTGCAACCGGCGTCGATGTCGATATTCAGGTCATGAAAAATAAACCCGACGCCGCCTCCTGCGTCGTCCGATCCGATATCATGCTCCACGGCTATCTCGACGCCGGAACCTACTACATTTCCGTCGATACCTTCGGCCAAAACTCAACCAGCCCGGGAACTTACCTCCTCGGCATCGTCGAATGCGAAACAGACGACGTCCGATGCGACTCCCCACTCGCAAAAGCTAAATAGCTTCCCCCTTCCGCCCTGCTCAACTTCACATTTTCTGCCATAAAATGACGTTCTATTCAGACCTTCCTGCGGAAGAACTGAATAAAGATTATTTCTTGTTTTTTCTGGGGCTTTGCCCCAGACCCCACCAAAGGACTGAGTCCTTTGGAATCCTCAATTTTTATAGGTGGCATAGGCCTTTGGAGCTGCCTAACCATGATTCCCCGCCGGGGCCCCCCCCCCGGCTTTCCTCATTTACTACCTTAATAGTGTGTTTTGTTCAGACCTTCCTTAAGGGCTGAGCCCTTAAGAAGCCTCAATATTTTTAGATGGTATAAGCCTTTGGAGCTGCCTAATCATTGCTTTCTCGACGCCCCACGGTTCTCAGCAATTACTGCCTAAAAATATCCTTTTATTCAGACCGTCTTTCGCAAACTGATACAAAAAACCACATCAACCTACATAAACACATCAGCCCGATTCCTGTTTTTGTGATATTGAAATCTATTTTCAGGTTTTCGTCTATTTTTCGTCACTTTTCCGGAAAACAGACCTCTTCTCTCACAAAAGGAATCTCATGGGTATTCTTAGTACAATCAAACCCGCTTTCTGGCTGGCCAATATCCAGGAAGCTGGTGAAAGGCTCGCCTATTTCGGCATACGAGCCATCCTGCCGCTCATGATGGTCTCCGTCGGAACCGGCGGCCTCGGCCTTTCCATGGCCGACAAAGGCATCATCTTCGGCGTCTGGGCCCTCATTCAATGCATCGTTCCAATGGTTTCCGGCGGTTTCAGTGAATCTTTCGGATACAAAAAATCCATCATCGTTGCTTTCATCATCAACACCATCGGCTATCTCCTGATGGCCAATATTCTCAACGTCGCATCCATCTTTACTTCCGAATTCAGTGTGACCGCAAACTTCTGGCTCATGCTGACCGCCGGATGCACAATCGGCCTCGGAACCGCCATATTTAAGCCGCCTATTGGCGGCGTCGTCGCAAAATCACTCAACAAGAAAAACTCCGGCTTCGGCTTCGGACTCTTCTACTGGGTCGTCAACATCGGCGGATTCCTCGCTCCTATGGCAGCCGCCGCACTTCGCGGAACAGATGAAGCCCCCACCTGGAGCTACGTCTTTTACGGCGCCGCTTTCGTCACGGTTTTCAACCTCATCATCACCGCCATCTTCTTCAAAGAGCCTTCTCATGAGCCCCTCAAAGATGAGGATGCAGAAAATGACGACGAAAAAACCAACGAAAACAAAGAAAAACTCCCGGAAACTGAAACAAATCCCGATGATGCTCCCGCACAAAAGAAAACCGCAGGTCAGGTCTTCATCGAAACTCTGGGCGTTCTCTGGCACGACAAGAACATGCTCGCATTTCTGCTCATCGTGAGCGGTTTCTGGCTCATGTTCATGCAGCTCTGGGATCTCCTCCCCAACTTCCTCGATGAATGGGTCGATCGTCGCGGCGTCGGCCTCTGGCTCGCACAATTCGGTATCTTCAACTCTTTCCTCGAATCAAACGGCGCTCTCAAACCGGAAATGATTATCAACATCGATTCCGCCGCCATCATCTGTTTCGTCCTGCCACTGTCCGCTCTCTTCTCGCGTTTTAAAATGATGACTGCACTCATCCTCGGTATGGTCATCTCCGTCGCCGGCTTCGTCTTCAGCGGCATGACCATGTCCGGCGGCATGGCCTGTCTCGCCATCTTCATCTTCGCCATCGGCGAAATCATCTGCTCGCCTAAATTCGACGAATACGTCGGTATGACGGCACCCGCCGACAAAAAAGCCATCTATATGGGCTTCGTCAACATTCCATTCGCCATCGGCTGGGCTTTCGGAAACTTCCTCTCCGGCCCCCTATACGAAATCTTTTCCTCAAAATCCGTCCTCGCCACTCGATATCTCACCGAAAAAGGCATCGATCCGGCTCAAATCGCCAACCTCTCCCAGGATGATTTGATGCTCAAAGTCCAGCAGACCGCAAACCTACAGGACACTTTCGCGGCAAACGAACTCCTCTGGAACGCATATAATCCCTGGATCGTCTGGGTCATCCTCGGCGCCGTCGGCGTCGCTTCCATGCTCGGCATGATCGTCTTCTACTTCAAAAGCGGCATGTCTAAACAGGACGAACTAACTGACGACGATTCCTCAAAAACGAATGAAAATGACATTGAAATCGACGATGAAAACAGTGATGTTTCCCAAAAATCATCGTCTGACGCCCCAAATGAAAACGCCCCAACGCCGTCATCAGAAACCGCTTCAGACAATCCATAATCACCAATATTCACATCCTTAAATTCAAACTGCCGCCTCGTGCGGCATTTTTTTTGCGCCTCACAAAGCCTCCCGTCTCGATGACATAAATCAGCCTCATCTGCCGATGTTTACTGCCTGTCACGCAGTTCAAGTCACCACATCTCGATGATTAAATATCGCACATGGTGATATGGAAACGGGCTATCTCCTGACGTCGATACGCCCTTTTTGACGCGCGGCTATGTGCTCGCCGCCTGCGGCGTCTGCGCGCATACACCGCGCGGTTTTCTTATGGTTCGCGTTGCCCACATCGGCTGAAATGTAACTTGAATAAACTCTCTTTGAGGATTAGAATAATTAATGCGCAGGAGCCTGTTCTCAAATACTCTTGTTCAAATGCAGATATGCTCAAACAACCATAATGCTTAGGGAAGGTCTGAATAATTGTTAATTGTTTTTTTCGGGGCTCTGTCCCGATTCCTCAGTTCGCAATATGAAATGAACTTCGTTTCCCGAGCCTGTCGGCTCTCCAACTCGTTCATTTCATTTGCTCACTGGGCTCTGTGGTTTTCGCCATTCACAGGATGGCGAAAATCCTCGCCCCCCCGATTAAGGGCTGAGCCCTTAAGAATCCGCAATATTTTAGGTTAGTATTAGCCTTTGGAGCTGCCTAACCATTATTCCACGCTGGGGCTCTCCACCTCTGGCTTTCATCAATTTCTGCCTTAAAATTGTGTATTATTCAGAGGTTCCTTAGAGGAAGAAAGCATATTTGTAATATTCATTTATGAGGTTAATAATGAAACTTTTACAAAAAATCGTACATTTTAACATAATAAAAATTTTATTCTGTATTTTTACAGAATGTTTAATATTTATAAGCAGTCAAACCGCCTTTGCGGATGAATGCGACAACGTGACCATGGATCCGGCATGGAACGAATCGCTCCAGATGCTCGCCGATATGGTCGGAAACCAACAATACGCTGAAGCCCATAAACTGGCTCAAACCATGAACGAGCGATGTTCTCGCTCCCCCATGATGAATTTTATCGAAGGCAAATTGTTTGAAAAAGAAGGTAAAGCTGACGAAGCCAAATTCCATTACCAGAAAGCCAGTGAATACACCTACGAATTTGCCGTATCACCCGAAGTCTCAAAACGAATCTGGTACGCACGATATGAATATGAATATCCCGAACGAACTGAAGCTGCCATTCAAAAATTAGTCGATGACAAACTGAATGCTGAAACTGAATTGTCAAACGCTCACAAAAACATCATTGAACACGACTCGTTTTATGCAAAAAAACTCGAAGATGAATATCGTCTGGCCATGTGGACCGGAACAGGCATCGGCATAACGGGTGTCACAATGCTCGCAACTGGACTCGGATTAATCGCCTCCATGTCCGACAATGATAAATATCAAAAACGCACCAACCCCACCGACATCTATATGATTTCCCATCGATACAATGCCGGTTGGACCGTCTGTGGACTCGGACTTGCCGCCACTCTTTCCGGCGCCATTGTCGCCGGAATCTTCGGATATAAACTCACTCATATCGACAACGAAAAATCAATTGCACTTCATTTATCCCCCTCAGCGGCTTCAATCAATCTGACTTTTTAAGGAGTTCTTGTAATGAAAGCTTCAAAAATGACATTCATGATGCTTGCAGCCGCCTCTCTCTTTTGTGCCTGCAATGACTGGAATTCATTTCACCCCTACGAATGCGACTCAAATGACCTTTCAATCGTCAAAATTAATAACAATTACTATCAATGTTCAAAAGAAAATGTTTATGTCACAGCTTATCCTGAATGCATCGACCTCGGCAGCTATAAATTTGAACAAAAAAATAATAACTGTGTGAGATCTCAGTGCAAAGGATATGAATGGCAGCTTGTCAAAACAACTGAAAATGTTTCCTGCATGCTCGTCGGTGATACATTTATTCATGAAGGAACATGCCTGAATGGTACTAATTCATGCCAGGCTCATGACGCCGACGAAAACACTAAATTTGAAATTTGCATCAACGGCCAATATCTCCAAATGAGTGACAATTGCGGCTGCAACAACAACTCCATCTGTACCGAAGCAGGAATTGGATACGGTTTCAAATGCGAAAATAATCTGCTCTCTCCTTGTCAAAACAATGCCGAAAACGACTACACTTCGTGCATCAACGACAATGAATGCGGTGAATGTCTAAACGGCACAACTCGATGTCAAAACGACAACCTTCAAATATGCAAAAAAGGTTCGTGGAGCACTCCTGAAACAGATTGTGAACACGGGTGTGATCCGATGACAAATAAATGCAACGCGATAGAGAACAGCTGTCAGGCCGGTAAAAAAACGTGCGACAACGAAAAAAATACCGTCCTTCTGTGCAATGACAAAAGTATATGGACTGAAGTTCAACACTGTGAAGGAAATCAAGAGTGTCAGAATGGAGAATGTCAGGATATCACAACCCTTGCATGCTCTCTAAATGACAAAGCTTCCTGTTTAAACCCACGTACAATTAAAAAATGCCAGAATCGTACCTGGACTACCATACCCTGCCCTGACTCTCAGACTTGTATCGATGGCGCCTGCGTCAATATTTCACCTGAATGCACAAACGATAATGACTGCACAGACTCTCTCGTTTGTGACGCTGGCAAATGCGTCACCAAAACGCCGGAATGCAAAAACGATAATGACTGCACAGACTCTCTCGTTTGTGACGATGGAAATTGCGTCTTATGTAAAAATGATTCCACACAATGTAAAGATGACAATACTAAACAAACTTGCGTAGACCACCAATGGGAAGACGAGACATGCAAAGATAATATGATTTGTGACGATGGAAATTGCGTCTTATGTAAAAATAATTCCACACAATGTAAAGATGACAATACTAAACAAACTTGCGTAAACAACCAATGGGAAGACGAGACATGCAAAAATAATATGATGTGTGACGATGGCAATTGCGTCTTATGTAAAA
>JAZRVP010000110.1:0-1997 GCA_045599245.1 Myxococcota bacterium | reverse complement strand
CGCTTTACTCAGGGCCGAAGCCCCTTTCACGCTCGACTTGCATGTGTTAGGCCTGCCGCCAGCGTTCGTTCTGAGCCAGGATCAAACTCTCCAGTTTGATCTCTTATATTGAGCCGTTTTACAAAACGGCTTTTCTTTCTTCTTTGATACCGCGTAGCATGATACGCGGTTACAAGATGCTTTCGCATCCCGAGCATCTGCTCCGCAGATACTCTTTTTTTAGGCTCGCACTTCTGCTTTATATTTCTCTCTCTTCTTCGGTTTTCAAGATTGCCGCAGGCTCTTTTTTTTCAGAACCCGTCGAACGAGGCGAGCTTATACGCGCCTTCTCACCACTCGTCAAATTTTATTTTCACTTTTTTTTTCAAATAAAATGTCTTTGACCATTTTGCTTGTACCAAATCCTCAGAAACAGCTGGTGTTTTTCGATGAAGTTCAAAAATTCATCCTCTTTAATGCCGTAATTTTCCACACAAAACTGCACGCATCCCTGATACACATACGCATCGCGCTCCTCCTCAACAGCCTGCACTGCATCGAAACACGCAGCTCGCTCAGCCTTCAGTGCTTTTTGATACTGCGACTGCGTTAATTCTCCCCTTTTATAGCTCTGGCGCAGCGATCTCCATTTTAATCGCTCTTTCCATCTTGCATCCGCCACACGATGCCCATTTTCCGCATCAAATGCCACCATCAGGCGATTCTTATGCGCAGACAGTTCTGCATCATAGTCCACAAATTTCCCATTCTCGTCGTGACATTTGAGATATTGTTTTACGACATCGGTCACAATCGCATCCAAAACCCGTTTGGTCAGCTGCGTCGCATCCGATTTTATGAATGAATCCTCTTCCGGCCGTGCAACTACACAATGCTCACGCCCAAATGGCGAAATGCCTTCCGCAACGACATATTCGCACCTGCGTTTCAAAACGGAAGCAATCGCACATTCAATTTCTGCACTGCCGAAACGAATGACGAGCTTTAATGCTTTTTCGCCAACATAATACGGTTTCGGTCTGTCAATTCCGTACTTACAACGTCGTTCTTCTGTCATTCCGGCATATTGGATGCGGCTATTGAGCAGTTCAGCTTCGTTTACGAGAGTCGCATCAAATCCATACAAACAAATACTCATATTGTTCTCCTTTAGCTCTTGTAACCGCTGCAAGTAGAGAAATAAATCGCGGTTATTCACATGACTGGCTGACTCTAGCAAACGCCCACCCAATGTGCAAATTTTTTTTCGTGGTACGCTGTCTATGCCTTCGGCATACGCCAGCGTTGTGCGCCTATTGCATACGGCGCACAAAAAATGTGATGTCAAAAGCCATTCGCCGATTGACAGGCGCTTGGCCGCTTATAGAGATGATGACTCATTTTGTTGAGCCTGGCTGCCTCGCATCAAAGGATAGACATGACAAGATGCAGCGCCGTACTGCATGAAGGCCAAGTTACAGCTCAGCAGGGGCTCTGCCCCTGACCCCGTCGGGGCTCTGCCCCGAACTCCGCTTAAGGGCTGAGCCCTTAAGAAACCTCAATAATTTCGGTGGTATAAGCCTTTTGGGCTGCCTATCCCTTGTTCCTCGCCGGGGCCCCACCCCAGGCTCTCGACAATTACTTCCTTAAATTATCGTTTTGTTCAAAGGTTCCCTGGGTGAGTAGTATCAAGGCCAATGCACAGCACAAAATCAAAAATAAACCGAAAAGGCATTTTGGTCTGACGACAACAGGCAGCAAAGCTGTTTCAAAGACAAAAAAAAAGCCGACAACCAATGGCTGCCGACTATAATGGGCCTGGTTAGACTCGGACTAACGACCTCACGCTTATCAGGCGTGCGCTCTAACCTGCTGAGCTACAAGCCCATAGAAAACCCGAGAGAGAAATTCGTAACTGCGCAGCAAGCTACGCAGCGAGAAGTGCGTATGACCACGAAATCATTGAATGATCCGTTAAAGGAGGTGATCCATCCCCACGTTCCCGTAGGGATACCTTG
>JAZRVP010000109.1:0-16480 GCA_045599245.1 Myxococcota bacterium | reverse complement strand
GGGGGAGCGGCGTATGGCGCACGCCATAGACGCGCGGGGGGACGCTTCCCCCCGCTAAAAAATATAGCCATCTTTGTTGACACAAATTCATCGTTTCATTAGATTGTACGGCTCGTTATTGCGCCCGAAATGATTGGCGCTTTTTATTTTTTACTTTTCCTATGCAGAGTACCGGTTATGGCAAAGAAAAAACGTCAGGATAACGATTTTAATGATGATTTTCAGCTCGATTCCGACACATCCGTTCCTGAAGAAGAGCCGATGGAAGAAGATGAGGATGGGGATGAGAGCGAGTCTGAGGACGTATATGCCGAGGACGAGTCTGATATCGTTACATTAAGACGGTTGGAGGATAAAGACCGCGAACAGGCACTTGCCGAGTTCCACTTCGATGAAGAAGTCGGCTTTAACCCGCTTTTCGACTGGTCAACCGTTGCAGAGGCTGAAACAACCCGTTTTCAGTCACTCATGGCCATGACCAATGACGAACTTGAGACTTATAAATATGATCGCCTCTCAAACTTCCAGAAATGGATGGTTGCTCGCGCCTGCGCCAAAAATGGCATGCACGAGATGTTTCAGAAAATTACGATGGGCCTTGTAAAGAGTAAGAAAACCACACCGGAACTTTGCATGGAAGACCTCTATCTTGAGCTTATTTCCGACAATCTCGAAACTCGCAGCTACGACGCCGCTCTTGAAAATCTGGACGCTTTTGAAAAACGTTTTCAGGACGAGACGCTGGTCGCACTGCGCGTGCGCGGTCTCATTTACATCGCGATGAGCATTCCCGTGCGAGAGAAGGCCAAAGCAATGGACGACGAGGGACTCGCCCTGTGTGCGGCAAAGCATTATAATGAGGGCAGGGCAATGCGCCTTGATGCCAAAGCTGAGCTTGAAAAGGCGGACGAACTCGTCAGTCAGGGGCAGAGATATATCGATCAAATGATGAATACTCCCTTCCATGTCGAGGGATATGACGAACACGTCGATGATAAGGACAAGCAGGACGGCGTTCTATATTATGAAGTCGGATACGCACTGTTCAACATGAAGATGTACGACCTGGCTATTCACTATTTTGAACGCGCAAAGAATTATTCGTCCCTGTCCGACAACTATGAGCTGACCATGGCCATTGACAACGCCAGAAACGCTGTCCACAAGGCCATGCAGGTTGAATAACAATTCACGGCGCCTTCGGGCGCCTTTTTTGTATGACGCAGACCACTGGAACTCAAACCGGACGCACTTATTCACTGACCGGCTTCAGCCTGGGCGTTCGGAATTTCATTGCATCAAACAGGGAAACAGAGCTCTCGCCGAAGACTATTCACTCGTCCCTGAAATTCGTAACCCTCGTGAGATGCGTTTACGCGCTTCTCGTTCTGCTCTACAGCACACTCTGGATATATCCTGTCTGGAACGGTTCCAACGACCCGATGTCGTCGCTGTTTTTGGGCTGCGTCGTCGAAGTTTTTGCGTTTACGGCGATTTCCTGCGTAGCTCTTTTGCGAAACGTCCTTATCCGGACCGTATCCTACGTGGGCATGTTTCACGATGCTGCACTCGCCGCATTTTTCGTCATGTTTACGGGGTATTACGCGAGCCCGTTTTTATACCTTTTTTTGATTATTCCGCTCTATGGCGGCATTTCTCTTCAGAAACGGGGCGGGGTTGTCGGGGCTGTTCTCGTTTCTCTTGTTCTGACCTGCCTGTATTTTTTTGCGGGAGGCCTCATCTATCTGGCTCCAAGCGCGGTACGAATTGCCTTTTCATCCATGGTTACGCCCACGCATGAAGTTGCCGGTCGGTTCATCTCTCTCGGACTGGCTTGTTTTGGCGTTGGCATACTGACGGGACAGCTCGCCTGGTTCTACCACAAGGCGCAAATCAATTTGTTCACAAATGATCGCGAATTTGCGCATTTACGCGGTGTTTACGAACATCTTCTCAATGCCATTCCTGTTGGCGTCATCATTACCAATCCCGCGTCGGGAGCGCATCTCTATTCCAATCCTGCGGCCAAAAAGCTCATCATTGACGCGGGAGAGCCGGATGAAATTGAAAAAATCCTGACACCGCCCGAAGAAATTGCCCATGACGGTTCCCTGGATTTGACCTGGATCAGTCCGTTTCACGAACAGTTTCTTCGGATTTCAAAATTTGAGGTTTCGATCCTGCCGCAGAGGGTACTGACGGGATATTATCTTTCCGATGTCACACATCAGGAAAAGAAGCAGATGGAGCAGAACCGCCGCCAGCGTCTCGAAGTGCTCGGCCAGTTTTCGGCCAAAATTGCCCATGAAATTCGCAATCCCCTGACGTGCATCAGCGGCTGCAATGAAATGCTCCAGAGCGAAATCAAAGACGAAGAGCTCTCTCAAATGACGGAGATGATGGGACATGAAATCGATCGTCTCAACAATCTGCTCAACGACATTCTCGTCTTTTCACGGTGTCCCAAACTGTCGATGAGTCAGTTTCAAGTCGCGAGAACACTGGAACTTCAGCGCGACATTTTTCTGAGCGACTGCATGAATCACGAGCTCTCGATCGAGCTTGATGTTCCGAATGAAATGACTCTTGTGACGGATGAAAACGCTTTCTGTCAGATTGTCATGACGCTCTGGCGAAACTCAAGCGAAGCGACGGACGGGCACGGAAAACTGTCGGTTTGGTCAGAGCCGGAGCTCAATGCGCTGTGTTTTTCTGACAGCGGCAGCGGCCTGAGCGATGAAGTCGCGGAAAAGGTTTTCGAGCCTTTTTATACGACCAAGCCTGCCGGGACCGGTCTTGGTCTTTCAACGGCCAGACAGCTCGCACTTGACTGCTGCATGATGCTGTACTGGGACAAAACGCTCAAATGCTTTGTGCTTGATTTGAACGAAAAAAAGAAAAATTGCCAGTAAATGAATAAAAAAACGTTTTGAAACGTTGAAGGCGGCTGTTTTTTCATGGGAGAAATTATTCTCTTCATTCTTTTTTGTTTTTACAGGAGCACTAAAAAATGGATTTTTCGTTCCGACGCGTTCTGACTCTTTTATCCGCACTTTCTTTGGCAGCCTGCATGGCAACAGCATGCGAGGATGATGAAGAAGAAGAAAAGGCGGGAGATGAATTAACGAACTGGACATATACCGATCAGAAGGAGATTACCGACTACCTCGTGGGGCGTGGCAAACTTGATGGATATTTTCAGGAGGATAAATTTACCAAGCAAACTGATGCAGAGCAGGGGATTGGCAACGCATGCTTCTGCTATGGTCCACAGTGTGACTATGCAGGGTATGAGCGTCCTGAGCTTCAGACAGAAATGGTTACGCGCAACGGAGCAAAGGTTCAGGCAGCCAAGATTTTCGGCTGCAACGGCGTTCCTGAAAATCACAACGGTGCCATTCGAGGCTGTTTTAGAACTTCCGACGTAAAAAATATCAAGCCGGCCATTTACTTTCCTTATGGCACATGCGCACTCGTCATGAGCAAATGCACGCCGAGCGAACAATGCTATGATGGTTTTGACACGGATGTGACGTGTACTCCGGAAATTGCCAAAAAGCGCAACGAGAAGACGATCTGCGGTTTTGCAAAATTTGGCGATTACGACCAGGTTGATTCATTTACGTCGTGCCCCGGCGATGAAGTTCTCCTCGATTTCGTTATGAACATTCATCTTGCTGCACTGGGCCGCGCCGCAAAACTCGATGTTCGCGGCTGTTTCCCTGGATGCAAGGAGGATACGGACTGCCATGGCTATGGCGTGGTCGATCCCGAAACCAATCTTCCGTCCCAGCTCAAATGCATGGAAACCGCTCCCGATGCCGATGGCACCGTGGCCAAAGTTTGTTTTGATCAGCGAACGATTGCAGACGCCGATACAAAAGTTCTCAACCTCGTCAACCCCGGCAAATGGGCCGTCGAGAAATAATTATTCTGAGCGAGTGGTCGGCCTATCGCAAAGCGATACGGCCGACGGAACGCCGCTATGCTCGATGGGCATACGCGGCGTTTTTTATGCTTGAGAAAATTCGATACAGTTCGGGGACTAATCATTCTGTGTAAGTTGTGCTATGATGCTCTGATTTTGATTCCTTGTCTGGAATAATTGATTGAGGTCAGTATGAAATATTTTTTGCCGTTTGCTGTTGTTTTGTGCCTGTTTCCTGCCATTTCACAAGCAGAACTTCCCTGTGAAAGCTTCGAACATCCCACATCGGCATCCAGCATCATTCTTCCGGTTGAACTTAATGAAATCAGCGGCATTGCCCAAAGTCGAACGCATGCCGATTACTTTTTTGCCCATGTCGATTCTGACGGTGAGCCCAAAATTTTTGTCCTCGATCATGCCGGGCATCACGTTCACACCTATATCGTTGACGGCGCAAAACTCGTCGACTGGGAAGATATGGCCATTGGGCCCTGTTCAGCGACCGACACACGTTCCTGTATCTATATCGGCGATATTGGAGACAATCTATTTAAGCGGACAGACAAAGTCATATATCTCGTCGAAGAGCCGGTTCTGCACGACGGCATGACGCTGAATGAAGAGCCCGAACATCTCACTGTTCTGTCTAAGCTTCCCGTTCGGTATCCCAAAATCACCGATAGTTCCGTCGACCAGAAATTCATCAATCCCGACTGTGAAAGCCTGATGGTTCATCCCAAAACGGCCGAGGTTTATGTCGTTTCCAAACAGTCAAAAGGCGGCGAACAGTCCCTCTATCATCTCAATCGAACAAAGAAAAATAACGGCCTTTTGGAAAAATTGGCATCTTATACATTTACCAGCACAATGGGATCACTCATTGAGCTGTATAATGCTGTGACAGGTGCCGATTTTGCCCCGGATGGGACTCATTTTGCCGTCAGAACTTATGCTGAAATTTACGAATATGATTTGACGGAATATCCCGATATTGCAGAAGCATTTGTCCATCCTGAGACGAGATTTATTTCCACGGAGCTTCAGGGAGAGTCCGTGGGTTATGATTTTGACGGAAAATCGTTCATCACAGCAGGTGAAAAGCCACCCCTTGGGTCGACTGGCGCAGCAAGCATGAATCTTTATACTTGTGTTCCATACGCCAGTACAGAACCCGAGCCAGGGACTGAACCTGATCCGGGTACAGAGCCCGAGCCAGGTACAGAGCCCGATCCCGGCACAGAACCCGAGCCAGGGACTGAACCTGATCCAGGTACAGAGCCCGATCCCGGCACAGAACCCGAGCCAGGGACTGAACCTGATCCGGGTACAGAGCCCGATCCCGGCACAGAACCCGATCCAGGAACTGAACCTGTTCCGGGTACAGAGCCTGATCCCGGCACAGAACCCGATCCAGGAACTGAACCTGATCCGGGTACAGAGCCCGAGCCGGGTACAGAGCCCGAGCCCGGCACAGAATCCAATCCGGGTACAGAGCCCAATCCGTCAGGGTTCGAACCGGGCATCCCGCCGGAACCGAGCCAAGAGGATAATCTGACGTCGGATTCTTCATCCGATTCAGCCTGTCGAGGCATTCCGCATTCACCGAAACATTCTGTTCCGATTGTATTTCTGTTCATGATATTGGCGGGATGGAGCATTTGGCGCCGAATAAATTCAAAATCGTAATTGCTCATCATTTTTCAGTTTGGTTTGACACAAAGGTATGATCAAAATGTCGTTATTTTGATGTCAAACCATTGACAATTCTGAAAACGAAACTAGACTGCGGCGTATTTTCTGGTTTTCTATCCGGAATAGAAGTTTGGAGAATGGGCATCGGATGATAGAAGAGTCTGTGATTAGAACAGTCATGGAAAGGACGGACATTGTTCGTCTAATCAGCGAGTATGTCCAGCTCAAGAAAAAAGGCGGCCGGCTGCTTGGACTGTGTCCGTTTCATCGGGAAAAGACGCCAAGTTTTTCAGTCAATCCGGAGCGTGGAGCCTTTTATTGTTTCGGTTGTCATGAAGGCGGAAGTGCCATAGATTTTCTGATGAAACTCGAAAATCTGACATTTCCGGAAGCAATCGAGCGTCTTGCGGAACGTCTGGGGATAGAAGTCGTTCATACAGAAAAAGCATACAGCAATCAAAGAGTTACAGCCAAAACCCGGGAAAAATCATTTCTTGAGATTATGCGAGAGGCAGAGCAGTATTTTGTTGCCTCACTCAAGGCCTCGGAAGGTGAAATTTGTCGAAATTATGCAGCCGGCCGTGGTATTTCAGAAGCCATGATACAGTCGTTCGGTCTCGGGTTTTCTCCGGACAGCTGGGACGGCATTGTTGAGCACTTGAAGAAGAAAAAGCTGTCATTGGAAGACAGTCGTGAACTGGGGCTTGTTGCTTCTCGAGAAACAGGCGGATATTACGCACGTTTTCGAGGCCGTCTGATGTTTCCTGTTCACAATGTCAAAGGCGAGATCATAGCTTTTGGTGGGCGAATCCTCGAAAAATCAGAAACGGCCAAATACATCAACAGTCCGGAAAGCCCCATTTATACCAAAGGTGAGCATCTTTACGGTCTTTATCAGGCAAAGATGCACATCACGAGAGAGCATTGTGCCATATTGGTTGAAGGCAATGTCGATGTTGTGATGATGCATGGGTTTGGGTTCTGTCATACCGTTGCATCGATGGGAACAGCGCTGACCCCGAAACAGGCGGCCCTTCTTGCCCGTCACACCAAACGTGTGTATCTGATGTATGACGGCGATGGGGCAGGGCGCAAAGCCATGTGCCGCGCTCTGAGCATCCTTTTGGAACAGTCTTTTGAAGGATTATATGCGGTCGAACTTCCCAAAGATGCCGATCCCGACAGTTTCTTGAGAACTTACGGAGCCGATGGCATGAATGCACTTCTCGAAAATGCCAAACCACTGGGCATGTGGTGCGTTCAGAAAAAATGTACGGACATTACGGCTCTGGCCCCGGAACTTCGTAAATCTGCTTTTGGTGAACTAAGCGAGCTCATTCATGGTTTCCCTGACAAACTTGCTCAGCGCCACTATCTTGAAGAAGCCGCTCGATTTCTCGGCATTGATGATCGAAAGCTCGCCATTGAACTCGGAATAAATCTCGACACTCATTCCTTTAATACCAAACAACCGGATGCACAGAATAGTGTTGTTGAACCGGTTACGTCCTGTGATCCCATTGAATGGAATGTCGCCTATCTCATCCTTTCTTCCAAAGAAAGATTCGAAAGCTTTATGCATCAATGCGGCATCGAACTCATTCAGGATCCGGGCATCCGAAACCTCATCTCTGAATACAATCAGCTTGAAAGCATGGAAAATACTTGGGAGATTATCCCTGCTTTAAGCGAAAATTCGCGAAAATTATACAATAAGGTAATCTGTTCTCCGCCCGATGTTTCGGAAACAGATTTGGACAAATGGTACAGTGCAGCTTTGGCTGGACTGATTCGCAGCTGGGCTGCAAGAGAACATCAACAGGTTGGGTTTGATATCGCACAGGCTGTTAAACGGAATGATTTGGAAATCATTTCTCAGCTTATTGAAAAAGACAACAACCTCATCAAGCTCATGAAAGAAACCGAAAAAGAACGTCAGTATTGTTGGCAACGGAATGATTAGTTCCTGTCAGCAGTAAAAAGAATTGTGACACGTATCGTGTTAAATATTACTCGGAGATTTGAATGTCAGACGCCACAAAGGAAAGATTTTTAAAATTCCTGAAAGAAGCTGCCAAACGCGGCTATATCACTTACGATGAGTTTAACGAATATCTCCCACAGGATGTTCTTCAAGGTGATAATGTCGATGAAATTTATGACAACCTTGACGCCATGGGCATTGAAGTTATCTCAGCTGATAAAGCCAAGGAACGACCGGGATTTCAGCCTATCGTGATCGATGAGAAGCCCATAACGAAGACATCTGATGTGAGCATGAAATCGAATGAAGCTCCAGCTAAGGATGTTAAAAAGCCGGCTTCCGATAAGAAAAAACCGACTTCCGATAAGAAGAAAACGACAACCAAATCGGCAGATGAGTCAGAAAACGTCTCAGATTCATCTAAAAGTAAAAAAGCAGCCTCGGATTCAGCCACCGTCGAGACCAAGACTGAGTCTAAAAAAACCAAGAAAACGAGTAAAGCCGAAACAGTCAACAATGAAACAGTCAACATTGATGCGTCAGAAGCCGCAGCCGAAACTGTAAAAGCTTCCAAAAAATCCACGAAAAAAATGGATGCTGATGTAAGCGTCAAGCCCGAAGCCAATACAGAAGAAGTCGTAGCCGAAGCAGCCAAACCTGCAAAGAAATCATCCAAAAAAGCCGTAGTCGAGGACACGGTTAAAGTCGAGACGAAAGTCGACGAAACGGTTGTCGAAGCTGCTAAACCGGCAAAGAAATCATCCAAAAAAGTCGAAATCGATGACGCCGTAACGACCGAAGCCAAAACCGACGAAGCGGCTGTGGAAGCTGCCAAACCTGCAAAAAAAACGTCCAAAAAAGCCGGAACCGATGACGCCGTAACGGCCGAAACGAAAGCCGACGAAACGGTTGCTGATGCAGCTAAACCGGCAAAGAAATCGTCCAAAAAAGCGGCTGCTGATAAAGAGCAGGTCGAGGATGGCAAAAAGACTAAAAAAGCTTTGGCCAAGTCAGAGGCAGAAAATGATGCAAATGATGCCGAGGCCGTCATGTCCGCAGGTGAAGATATGAATGTCGCCGATGAAGCAGGGATAGCGCCTGTAGAAGTCGAAGCCAAAGCAGAAAGCAAAAAGAAAAAATCATCCAAGAAAGCTGCAAAGTCTGATGCCGAGTCAAAGGCTGATAATGCCGTTGCGCAGGCTGAAGCCGAAGATGCAGCGGTTGAAGCCCAAACGACTGAAGACAGCACGGAAGTTGCTCAAGCACCCAAAAAATCTTCTAAAAAATCAGCTAAAAAAGCCGCTGAAAAAGCTTCTGACAGCCTTGAAGATAATGCTGAAGCCATAGTGCCCGTTAAAGCCAAGTCCTCAAAATCCAAATCTCAGTCAGAGAATGCCGTATCAGAAGATGCGACTGCGGATGCGGCACAGGAAACGAAACCTTCAAAGAAGAAAAAAGCTTCCTCAAAAGACGCGCAGGCTTCAAAGGAAGATGCAGTGGTGGCTGATGCCCCCAAAAAATCCAAAAAGCAAGCATCTTCTGAGGCAAAGGAAGTCGCCAAGGAAAACAAACCTTCCAAATCCAAGAAATCAGAAAAAACCAATGAAAACGGCGATTCGAAATCATCCAGCAAATCTGAATCGTCTGAAGTAAAATCGTCAAAGAAAAAAGACAGCTCAGATGCTCCGGAAAAGAAATCGAAGACAAAATCCTCTGAAGCAGAAAAAGCTGTTGCACAGGAAAACAAGCCTGAAGAGCAAAAAGTTAAAAAACATATCGATCTCGATAAAGAAGCCGATCTTGCTGCAACCCTTGCCGAAGGACAGCTTGGAAGCGATAATTCAGCCCTCCCCATCAATCCCAATTTCGAGGATGAGGACAAACAGGGGGCCGATCTTGAACTTCTTGAGCCAGACGATGACGAAATGGATGATGATTACACGAGTGATCAGCTCTATGACGTCAACGCAAAATTTGAGGATGAACCGGATGGAAGTGTCGATACCGGTTTAGATGACTTTTTTGATACCCCAAAAGACGACTCCGAAAGTGAGGATGGCGAGGAAGATGAGGGGGCCGAAAGCTCTGTTCAGACAGATGATAATGGCTCCATGATTGAGATGGAAGATGAGCCATCCAAAGAACACGACAAAAATTCCGACCCGGTTCGCATGTATTTGGGCCGCATGGGCAATATCAATCTTCTGACAAGAGAAGGTGAAGTTGCCATCGCCATGAAAATTGAACGTGGTGAGGAAAACGTTCTCAACGTTCTTTTACAAAGTCCGTTTGGTGTGCGTGAAGTCATTGCCATTGCACAGCGTGTTCGCGATGACAAACTGAAAATGAACGACGTCCTGAGGGACTTTGAAACTGATTACAGCGATCGCACACCAGAACAGATTAAAAATGAATTTCTCGAACACGTGGATGAAATTCGTGCGCTTAACCGCACAATGATCCGTCAAACGGAACGTCTTAAAAATGCTCATGCCGTATCAGAAATCTATCTGGAACGAACAAGAGCCAGCCTGGAAAGAAACAGAAAAGCCATGTATGCCCTCATGGTTCAGATCCGTCTTTCCAAAAAATTGAGCGAACGTCTCGTTTTGAAACTCAAATCCATGATTGAAAAGCTCGATCTGGCCAATCGGGAAATTCGCCGCTGTGAACGTGAGGGTGGTGAACCGTCTTCCGAAATCATTCGGATCTGTAAAGAAATTTCGGCTGATCCCAAGCGTTCTGAAGAAATCCTTGAAGGGCGTCGTTTCAACGAATCCAAACTCTTTATTCTGTACGATACAATCGTCAAATTTAATCGCGATATGGATTCAATTGAGCGCGATACCCGCATATCCGCAGATGCACTTCGTTCGACATACGAGCGAGTTCAGTTCGGTCAGCGCATAGCAGAACGAGCCAAGAGTGAGCTCATTGAAGCCAATCTTCGACTTGTCGTTTCAATCGCTAAAAAATACACCAACCGTGGTCTCCAGTTCCTCGATCTGATTCAGGAAGGCAACATCGGTTTGATGAAAGCCGTCGATAAATTTGAATATAAACGCGGCTACAAATTCTCGACTTATGCAACATGGTGGATTCGTCAGGCAATTACGAGAGCAATCGCCGATCAGGCACGCACAATCCGCATTCCGGTGCACATGATCGAAACCATCAACAAACTCATTCGCACAAGCCGATATCTCGTTCAGCAGTTAGGCCGTGAACCGACACCGGAAGAGATTGCAGTCGAAATGGAACTGCCTGTCGAAAAAGTCAGAAAAGTTCTCAAAATCGGCAAAGAGCCTATCAGCCTTGAAACCCCAATCGGTGAAGAGGAAGACAGCCATCTTGGCGATTTCATCGAGGATAAAACCGTTGTTTCTCCTTCAGATGCTGTTATTTCGAACAACCTTGCCGAACAGACGAGAAAAGTTCTTGCAACGCTTACCCCGCGTGAAGAAAAAGTTCTTCGCATGAGATTTGGTATCGGCGAAAAGAGCGATCATACGCTTGAAGAAGTCGGTCAGGATTTCGATGTCACCAGAGAGCGAATTCGTCAGATTGAAGCCAAAGCTCTGCGGAAACTTCGTCATCCAACACGTTCAAAACAACTCAAACCATTTGTTGAGAACTAAGTCAAACAGCCGCGCCAAAAGCGCGGCTGTTTTGTTTTTGGACTTTGCAGAATACCGAAGTTGGGATTGAGCAAATATGAATTGTCCGTGTGTATTGCCGCCAGGCAATAGCACGGACCGCCTGACGTATGCGGCGAAGCTGCATAGGCAGGCCCCAATCATTTCGACTGATTAAAATATATAAATAGAATGCATGAAATTATCCATGCAACGCCCCAAATGCCGAAATTCACAAATCTTCGGCGCCATTCTTTTGAAGACACGAATATTTGCTGTCGTTCGCTGTAACCAATCCATTCAGGAATGACGAGGAAATTCCAAATTCCCCGGGACAGAATGAGCATTAGGCAGGACCAGGCCATGAGCAGAATGGCAGTCCATTGGGACGAGTAGAGCATCAAGATGAGAAGACCGGCAAGCCAGACGCAGGCACTGATGACAAGGCGCGTGATGCCATTTGGAAGCCATGTTTTTTGAAGAGGTGTGACGTCTTTGGGAAACTGTGCTGCGGGGCGGCTCAAAACATGAACAACAATTGCCAGAACTGCGACAAGACCGCCAGAGAGAGCCGGCGGAAAAAGCCAAAGTCCCTGCGTAAGCCAGAATATTCCGATGAGGCTGGCGAAATAACCGACATGAAGCCCGAACCGAAGCCGAACAAAGGGTTCAGGGGTAAAACAGGCTGCCACAGCGCATAGTGCACACAGGGCGCAGGCTGCGAAATAGAGAGCGGAAGTCTCTGCGACAATCCCCGGATAAACTGAGAGCCATCCAAGACTCAGCATGAAAAAACCGCGCAGGATGGCTCGTGAAATCCAGCTCATTGGGCGAACTGTTTCAACCTTTCAATAATGAGATCAAGAGCGATCAAATTATTGCCGCCCTCAGGAATGATGACGTCGGCATAGCGTTTTGACGGTTCAACAAATTCGAGATGCATCGGACGAACTGTTTTGTAATACTGCTTACGAATAGAATTGAAGTCTCTGCCACGCTCGCGCATATCGCGGCGGATACGACGGAAAACGCGAATATCGGCGTCGGTGTCGACGAAAATTTTGATATCCAGCATTTCACGAAGCGGTTCAAAACAGAACAAAAGGATGCCTTCAACGACGATAACAGGCAGCGGATCGATATGAATTGTTTCGTTCAAAACACGCGAATGCGTTTTGAAATCATAGAGCGGAACATCAATGGAATGCCCACTTTTTAAAGCTCTGAGATGTTCAACCAAAAGCTCGCTCTCGAGGCTTGACGGGTGGTCAAAATTGACTTCCTCGCGATCTTTAAGCGGCAGATAGGAAAGATCTCTGTAGTACCAGTCGAACTGTATCAGGTTGCTTGCCTCACCCAAGCCTTCTCGAATTTTTCGAGCCAGCGTTGTTTTGCCTGAACCAGTTCCGCCTGCGATGCCTACAATTTTGGGTACTGTCATGAATGAAGCCTTTATGGTGAATATCCTTCTGGATGAAGTCAGTAGATTGTGCTGATAAGAGCACAGATTGTCAAATGGATTGTGAAAACTTATCTTTTATGCAGAGGCATTGAGCCACTGAATGATGTCCTGTGAAAGAGCGCGGGATTGGTTGAACTGCGGACAATGTCCGTAGTTTTTGGGAAACAGGCGAGTTGTCGAAGGGGGAAGATTGGTGTCGAAATAATTGCGCATGGATGACGGGAGAATGGCATCTTTGGCTCCCCAGATAAAAAGCGATGGCGTTGAAAAGTTTTGGAGTTCTTCAGGCGAAAAGAGAAGTTTTGCGAGCAGAGCATCCGGATTGTCGTCAATTTCGGTTATTGATTTCATCATGTCGCGAAAACCGGGTAGTCTGGCTGTGTAGAGCAGAGCCGGAGCGAATACGTAGGATAAGGGCGACTTTTCGCCAAGGATGCGGTGAATGATTTGTCGGGCTTCGGAGAGCGATTCAAGTGTGAAGGGATCAATAATATCATGAGCCGACGTAGGGAACGGTGCACCTGCGGGAGAGATAAAGATGCATTTATGCGCATAGTCAGGATATTCCATCGCGAAGCGCATGGCGAATGCACCGCCAAGAGAATTGCCAAGAATGATGTTTTTGTCATCGGGATCGAGATGGTGCAGGAGACAGTCCCGGACGCAGTGATAAGCATCCATGCATGAAAAGGGCAGGGCAGGGTCCGGTGAGAGTCCATGTCCGGGCATATCCATGACGAGAAAATCGCGCATCACATCATAAAGTCGAGCGATGAGAGGCATCCATGTTGCCGCGCTTGCGCCGATGCCATGGATTAGGGCAAGACGATATCCTTTGAGATTGACACCGGGGTAAACAGCTGCATGAATGAGGTAATTTTGAAAACGCTGAAACCCAGGAAGGGTCACATTAAGTGATGGCGTTGTCATGACAGAAAAATCCGTTTCAAATTGCTGACGGGCAAAAAAAACGCGGCTCAAATTTGAACCGCGTCTTAATCAATTATTGAACTGTGTCAGTTCCATCTTCATCGCAGGCGAACATATAAGGTTCAAAGATGGTGCCTTTGAATTTCCGGGACTGGATGCTCAGGATATGGCAACGATATTCGTCGCAGTCTGTACGGCCATTTTTGTCATTATCAATGCCATCCGTGCAGTATGTATATTCCTGGACGATGTAGCCCATTTTTTCATTTTCCGGCAGGCTGGTAAATGCGCCGGGGCGTTCAGGAGGCTCACGCGTGAGATTCTGGCAGAAAGCAAAGGTTTTGCAGTCGGGATCATCGCAGTCGATGAGACCATTGAGGTTGTTATCGGCTTTGTCCTGGCAAGCAGTTTCTGTATTTTCGGGTTCTTCAGAGACGCTGTAAGAGCCGGAGCAGTAGGCTTTAGCTTCTTCATCCGGGTCGCCGTCATAACTTTTTCCGTCACCGGAACACGAACGGTCCTTGCAGTCGATATAGCCGTCACAGTCGTTGTCAACGCCATCGGAGCAGGCGTCGAGAGAGGTTTCCGGACCGGTCGGGACGCAGCAGACAGCCAGTTTTTTGCAGCTGTTATCATTGCAGTCTAAATAACCGTTGCAGTCGTTATCGATGCCGTCAGAGCAGGCTTCCAGGGTATTTTCCGGACCGGTTGGAACGCAGCAGGCCGTTGTTTTTTTGCAGTTGTTATCTTTGCAGTCTGTGTAGCCATTGCCATCATTGTCAATGCCATCAGAGCAGGCATAAACCGTATTTTCAATTTCGGGACAGACCGTTGCACCGGGACCGGGAATTTCGGTCGTTCCCATGGCTTTGCAGTCGGGATCATCACAGTCTGTCAAACCATCACCATCATTATCCTTGCCGTCGGTACACGTGATGATCGTATTCTCCGCTTTCAAGATGTTATTGTTCGAAACTCTTGAAACCTCCGAATCCAGGCCACAACCTGCCATGTATAACGCACTCAAAATGGCTGCAAATACGAAACTCTGAGCGATGGTCTTTTTCACTTGTCTTCCCTCATGACTGAAACAAATTTCGGCTTTTTACCGCATAGCCGTGCGCGCTTTCATAAACCATTCAACGCTGCCATGACAAGCTCAAAAACGTCACAAATTTGGTTTGACGCAGGGCAGCGAAATGCTTGACCATGAAACGGGCGTCTTCTGCGCACACTTTTTCTCTTCAGGTGCAAGTCGCGCATGAAATCTCGACGTCTTGTCGTTTTCATCCACGGGGATGAGAGCCTGAATATGAAAAATATTATCCGCCAGACGATTGAGAACGCTTGCGACATCCTGCATCGCTGAATGCGTCGTCGTCTGATACGCTTCATAATTTTTATCAAATGCTTCGGCTTCCGTCTGCCAGCAATGCTCTCTCAAGGCCGTGACAAATTGTTCGATATCACTCGGATTGTTCGAATAGAATGCTATCTGGCCGCCTTTCTTTTCATTTGCAACCGACAGGATACGAAGCGAATTGCCGCCATGCATGACGTGATTTATCAGGGCTTCAATCCCAAGACGATCCTGTTCTTCAACGGGAATACTGAAGAAAATGCGAAGATTGCAGTCACCTTCCCGTATAAAGGCCTGAACTTCCCGACTCAGAGCTTCGAAATCTACTATAATGGCGCCTTTTCGCTGCCATTCACGCAAAAAATAACGGCTCCAGCCTGATCGAATATACGTCTGACTTGAGAGCCGTGCAGATGAGACCCGTGCAGGAAGCTGTTCCCTCGGTAGAAGTGTCCCCGAAACCGTAGTAAAATACATATCCGATCCCGTCAGAATCACTTCATTCATATTCGCAAAGCTTAAATTCGCGCCCTGAAGGTTTGCGCCCGTCAGGTTCGCATTTTCCATATCCGCCGCTTCGAGAAGACACCATGAGAGTATCGCCCAGTTCAGTCTGGCATCGCTGAAATTTGCCCAGGAACCGTTGATACCGCATAGATTCGAATTCATCAGGGTTGCACGGCTCAAATCGGCACATTCCAGATTTGCCGACTCAAACTGTGCTGCTGTCGCATTCACACCGCTGAAATTTGCGCCAAGACAGTCTGAATCATTCAGCCGTGCCCGTATCAGCAAACCCTTTGAAAAATTAGCCGCTCGCGCTTGTATCCGGTGAAAATTGACGCCGGACATGTCTGCTCGCGAAAGTTTCGCCCAGCTCAGGTCGCTGCCCTCCAGATTTGCTCGTGAAAGCACAGCCTGCGTCATGTCCGCACGGCTCAGATTCGCTTCCCGCAAATCTGAACCGCTAAAGTTCACTCCTACCAGGCTCGCACCGCTCAAATTGATCCCGCTCAGCACTCTCCCACTCAAATCCATCCCGTCGAGATGAACATCATGAAAGTCTCTTTCCCCTTGCGCATACAAGGAAAGAAAAGCATCGCGCGATAAATTTTCTTCCGCTTTTTCAATCTGTTCCATGGTATTTAATCTCTGCAGTTCACATACCGGAACCACGTCTGATATCGGATTTACTATCATTATTTTAGGCCTGCTTTGTCCCTGTTGCGTACATCCGCGTCTTTTTTCGCCAAAAGACAAGATTCGCATACCTACACCTACATCAATTCTATTCAAATGGCAATTTATGTTTTCTCTTTTTGGAGCGTTACTGTTACATCTCAGCCAAGGTTAATTCATATATCTATTGAATATGGCGTATTTCGCAATTTTCAGGCAGAAATTGATGAGAGCCGGGGGGGCCGAGAAGGCAGGCGTCCGGTGGACGGCTGGCATCGCAGAGCCCAGTGAGCAAATGAAATGAACGAGT
>JAZRVP010000108.1:0-21171 GCA_045599245.1 Myxococcota bacterium | reverse complement strand
TCATATTTCAGAAGATTTGTGAATTAACCTCGGCTGAATAGTGACAAAAAAAGAAAGGATCGGACGTTTATAAATTCACGCTTTTTTGTCGGGTATGATAAGACATGACGGTTCGAAAGTGGGGATTTTGACTTATTACCTCTTAATACAGGCATCGCGCTCAAAGATGGCACATTCATTTGAAGGCACAACACTCGCACTGCAGCATTATTACGATATCGTGGGAACGTCGAGGCGGCTTCCGCTGCTGACGGTATATCAGGCGAATGATCAGCCGTTTGGTCATCGAATGGCGGTGTGGATGGCGGCATGGAACGATTCAATTGAAGTGTCAGCCGAGACGGCGCAGAGGCTGGATGAGGCGCTGCTGAAGAATCGTGCGGTGACGGATCCTCATGCGCTCAAGGTGCTGGATTACGGGACGAGTGCGGGGTGCAGTTTTGTCGTGACGGATGCGGTGGATGCGGTTTCGCTCAAGTCGTGGATGATTGCGCATGGTGCACTGAGCAACTGGCAGATACTTCGGCTTTTGGAGCAGCTCACGGGGATTATTACGGCGGCGCATAAGGCGGATTTTCGCGGGCTGTGTCTGACGAGTGACAATATTTTTATCACGTCGGAGGAACGGTTTGAAATTGTGACGGGGCCGCTGGGGATAGGATTTCACCGCAGCGAGATACTTGGGCTCAGGAATGTGTCGCTTTCACCGGGGCTGATGCGCCATATTCCGCCCTGGGAGTATCAGGAAGAGAACAAAAAAAATAAGAAAGAACAGACAGTTAAGTCTGAAAAAATAGAAAAGTCCGACGAAAGCGAAAGCTCGAAGGGAAGTGAAAGCGCGAAATTGGGTGTGGATGAGTCTCTTGAATGGGATGATCCCGTTCTTTCGAGCCAGGTTCTCGCCGAGGAGAGCAAGGCGGTATCCGGGCTGCTTGAAGGGGACGAGAGTTCGCTGACGGGACGTGACGAGAGCATTCAGGAGCTTGATATATCGAGTGCATCGATTGTTGAAGAGGTTCGGGAGCCGGAGAAAATAGAAGTGAGCGCGCCCGAAGGACTTTGTCCGGACATGTACAATCTTTCGGCACTGATTTATGAGGCATTCTGCGGGCAGCATCCCTATTTTAACGATGAGCGCGATCTGTGCGATTCGGCGCTGCTGATTGTTCAGGCAAATCCGGTTGAGCTGAGCAGGCGCATAGAAATTGACGATGCACTCAACGAACTCGTGATGGGGCTGCTTCGGGAGCCGCGAAAAGATGCCGAGGCTGAGTTTTTAAAGCAATTTGCGTCGTGCTGTTCGGAACAGGTCAGGGAGAAGGTGCGAGAAGCGGACAAAAATTGGATTGCACCCGGGCCGACAGAATTTACGAGGAATAAAAAGGCAAGAACCTTTGGTTCGATCAGGCATCCCCGGGTCATTTGGGGAGTCGGTGTAGCTGTTTTGCTGTTTTTGGCCGTATTTCTGACATGGCATTTTGCACAGTATTCCGAGCCGGTGGACTTGTTTGCGATACCGGAACTGGTTCCAACGGCGCCTGGAGGGATCGATGTTGTGATTTCCCCCAGGACGCTGCCGCCGGACACGAGTCTTTATCTTGTTTCTCTGGATGACGGATCGCTGATGAAGCTTGGGAGTCTTCCCTACAATTATCGCCAGCAGGAGGCGGGGGCGAAGCTGATGTTTGTGATAGCGGATGAGTCCGGCCATACGATGTCAGTTCCCGTCACGGTCAAGGGTGAACAGGGACTGATGATAGTGCCTGTGGATTTGAGCTGGTAATTTGATATTCATGTGGAAAATAACGATGCATACGATACGAGAGATATGTTTTCTGGCTGCGGCATTTGCGGGACTGAGTCACACGGCATGGGCCCAGACGATTTCGCTGGATGAAACGCGGGAACTGACGATGACCCTGGGCAATGCGGCGATAGCCGAGTCGCTTGGGGCAGAGGAATATTCGCGAGCCGAAATTCTCAGACAGAGCACGAAATATCCGACAGTCCAGAGATTTATCGACTGGAATCGTCAGTATGATGCCATTATGAAGGGCGAGCCTGCGGGCGCGATAAAGCCGCTTCCGGGGGCGGTAACCGAGTTTTTTGTCTCATTTCCGTTTACGGTGACGTCGATGTTTGAATTTGACCGTCCGTTTTCGCCGGAACGGGGGTATGACACGACGCTGGCGCCGCTTGGCGCGCTGTATCCGACCATGGGGTGGATGAAATACGAATCGACAGGCAACAACAGCGTTGTGCTTCCGCAGGAACGCGTGGACAATCCGGGATATGCGGCGATGTACCTGACGACGCGCATCATGTACAGGGGCAAAAAAGAGGTTCAGGCCTTTTTGGAGATACCGTCCTCGACGCCGGTTGTGGCATGGATGAATGGCAGGAAATCCCTTGAATTTATCGAGAAAGGGGCAGTTCCAGTTCCGCTGTACGGAGAACGGTGGCCGGTTGTGCTCAAACCGGGTGAAAACATTCTGACGATCAAGGTTGCGGCACTTGAGACGATGCCTGCCTTCTACGTGTTTTTGACCGATCGCAGGACGGGGCGGCCGCTTGATTTCAGTGTTGAGTTAGGGGAACGGATTGAATCGGGGCCGCTTGTGGATGCAAAACCGGAAGTTCCACTTCCGTCAGCCCTGTCGATTGCGCTCAAAGACGAGGCGGATTCACTGGCACTTCGTGCACTGGTTGCCAGAACGCTTCTTTCCGAGAATGATGCCGGCAGGCGTATTCACGATATGCTTTTGACGAGCGTTGAGAAAACGGCGTCTCTTGAACCGGATGAAATCGAGCTGGCCGTTCTTGCGCTCAATGATCCGGCCAAGAGTCTTCAGATTTTGAAAAGTGCGGTTGCAAAATATCCGAAAGATGCACGGCTTCAGCTTTTGTATGCGCGGCAGATGATTTTGACTTCGGAGGAACAGGGAGATTCAGGTGTCCGCTTTGTCGATGACTGGCCGGAAATCTACCAAAAGATATCATCTGTTAAACCTCCTGTTATTCACGGCATATCCTATCGTCCGCTCCAGGAAAAGCTGCTCTCGCTGCCGGAACTCAACAGTCAGCAGGCACTGACTGTGACGAAAAAGTATCTCTCGGACCCAAGTGGTTGTTCGACATGTGAAAACTACCTCACGCCGCTTGTCATCGGTGCTTTGACGGATCGCCGCTTGGTATCGGAATATCGTCATGCGCTAAATGTTTTGTATGCCCATCAGAAAAATGCTTCGGCGTATTTGACGGACATTCTTTCGCACCAGCTTCGGGAAGCGGTATCCGCCAATCAGCCGGATGTATTGGCGAAAGTTCTTGTTCTGATTGCCGAAACAGCGGATTCGTTTTTTAAAATTCATCCGTATGACGATCAATTATGGGAATTCTGGCTTCGCGTTTTGAGTGAATACGGAGTGGATTCGCGGCGCGTGGCATCGGATGATGCATTGAAAGCGGCCCTGGAAAAGGCCGGATTTACTGCGGATGCCGATACCTGGTATATGTTGTATTTGTCTCAGCGGATCAACGATCCGAAGCGCTGGATGCTGTATGCAGAGCATTGTTTGAAACTTGGTCAGCAGGCAGAAGTGATTTCGGCGTATGAAATGGCGTCCAAACTGGAGCCTCAGAACGATCATCTGGCGCTTCGAGCGGAGATGATGAGGAAACTGTATAATCATTCGACGGAAATCGGTGTCAGAGAAGAGTCGAGTTTTGAGACGCCGTATATCATTCAGGACATACCGGGAAATACGGACAGTCAGGCCTCGGGGCTTGTTTCTCTTTTGGACAATCGCATTGTGCGCATTCTTCCAAGCGGCCTGTCTTCGACCTATAATCAGATTGCCTTTGAAATTCTGGACGAACAGGGTCTCAAAGCTGTTCGGGCTACGCCGATAAATTATTCACCGTTTGAAGAGAAAATCGAAATCATTTCGGTGACGACGACGAAGAAGAACGGGACTGTGAAGCGTCTTTACAAGACCTCCGAATACAATCTGGCGGATGAATCCGTTCGTATGTATTACGATCAGAGACAAATTGTGATCGAAGTTCCGGATTTGGCCGTTGGCGATCGGATTGAATTTCAGTTCAAACGCACGCAGCTTCGCCGCGATGCAAGCAGTGTTCTGTATTACAGCGATCTGTATCAGCTTCAGACATGGTTTAACCGGCAGTGGTCTCGATATACCATCATCATGCCGGAAGAAATGGATGTGCGATTTTTGCGGCACATTCCGGGGGCGGAGCCGATTTTTGTGGGCGAAACGCGAAAGGAAAATGGAAAGCAGATCACGACGTATGAAGAGAAAACCACACCTCGTTTTCTGCCTGAAGACAATATGCCGGGGGCGACAGAGGTTATGCCTTTTCTCCTCATCTCGACGTTTAAGAACTGGCAGGAATTGGCGAACTGGTACATTGATCTGGCGGCAGAACAGTGGAAGCCGGATGATGCCATACGAGCCAAAGTCAAGGAGTTGATTGAGGGCGTGACGGATCCGATGGAAAAGCTCAAGCGAATTCACAATTTTGTGGTGAAGTCGACTCGGTATGTTGCGCTTGAATTCGGTATTCATGGTCACAAGCCATACCCTGTGTCTCAGATATTTGATCGCCGTTTTGGTGACTGCAAGGACAAAGCAAGTCTTCTCAAAGTGATGCTCAAAGAGGCGGGGATTGAGTCAGAATTTGTACTGGCCAGAACTCGTCAGAATGGAGCCATTACGCTGGCTCTTCCTGCGCCCTACTTTTTTGATCATGCGATTTTGTATGTTCCGGAATTTGATTTGTTCCTCGATGGAACGGCTGAATTCAGCGGCACGAGAGAACTCCCTGCGATGGATCAGGATGCCCAGGTCATGATCATAAGGGATGATGCCAGCTATACGTTGAGAAAAATCCCCGTCAATCCGGCATCAGACAATCTCTCGAAACAGACATGGGTGTTTGACTTGTCCAATATGGACAGCGTGATGTACTCTCAGGAGGCCGAATATTCAGGGTTTATGGCGCCGAGTTACCGCAGTCGCTATCAGATCGAGACGCTTCAGAGAGAACGCCTTGAATCGGAGATAGCGTATTCCATCCCGGGGTCCAAGATTGTCGAATATTCGTTCTCGGATTTGATGGATCTTGAGAAAGACGTATCGATGAAACTGACGGCGGAGACGTCATTTAAGGATGTTGTAAAGAATGATGGCAATTCGTGGCTTGTTCTTCCGATGGTGAGTGCAAGCAAGATGGTGCAGTCGTTTGCGCCGTCGGCCAAACGCCGGACGCCGCTCGTTCAGAGCGTTCCGCTTTCGTTTGATAAGACTGTGACCTTGATTCTTCCCAAAAATGTGACCGTTGAACTTCCAGAGGATGTGTCGGAAACGAGTCCGTTTGGCGAGTATTCCGTGACGGTTCAAAAGAAAGGCAACGAGTTAACGACGCATGTGATCCTGACATTGACGCAGACGAAGATTTCTCCGTCTGATTATGAGGCATATCTCGATTTCCTCCAGCGTTTTGACAGACGTCTTAATACTCAATATCACCTGAATCGTGGTGATTAGTCGCGAAATGTGGGTGCAGAGGAATAGAATCGGTTTCGTAAAACAGGCGCAGATAACCGGATAGAAATTTTCCGGCATCTGCTCAAAATTAAAATAAGCCTTATGATGAAAAAAATAGCGATTATCGTGGCAATATCGATTGCAGCCTTGACATCAGGCTGTGCGACGACTTCCGTCAATCATTCGCATGACGTATGGCAAACGTGGGGTACGGACAGTGAGATGTCGCCTAAACTCAATGAGGTTGTCAATATGATGGCGGCCGGAGAGATCGTTCAGGCCGAGCAGGAACTGACACGAATGGCGGGAAAATCGGATCCTTCCGCAGACTATTTGAGAGCAGAAGTCGCGTTTATAAGAGGGGAATATGGGGTATCACTCGATCGATTTGCCGACTTCGTGGCATTGTATCCCGATAATGATCTGGTTACGGCGGCTTTGTCCCGCATGGTGAATATCAGTCAGAATACGGTCGAGCGGCTGAACTGGGAGAAAATTTCATCGCTTCGCGTTCAGGAGCCGTATGCGCAGGCCCGACTCATTGTCCTTCAAAATAAGGCCATGCGAGGAGCCCCCAATGCGCCTTCATTGAGTCATCCGAGTGCCATGCCACTCGTCAAATGGCATTGGGTTGGTCCTTTTTCGTCGTACTATTATACAGGATTTAACGATATCCAGCCGTTTGATGGGGACGATGTTTTAGCCGGCAAATACGAGTATGAAGGCCGAAAAATCGAGCAGTTTCAATATCCGATAGAGAATGTCATGACCATGGCGGCAGGCAAATCGGGTATCTATGCTGCAGAAACACGGATTCGATTGGATAAAACGACAGAACTGTTGCTGACGGTTCAAGGGTCTCAGTTTTATTCGGTTTATATCGATGGTAAAAAGGTTCTTACGCGCGATGAGAAGGATGTAGGCCGAAATTCCATTCTTGCTTCAGCGTTTACTCTGACGGAGGGAGAACACAATATTCGTCTTCGTCTAGGCTTGAATGTGTCGGGCAATTCGGTGCGTCATTTACTTGCGTGGATTTCACCGCTGGATGGCAATATGGCGGATACGGGCTTGCTTGAGCTGGATGAAGTATCCGGAGAAATTGGCAGCAAAAAGAACGTCAAGAATGTCGAGCGCATTGATATCAAGAGTGTTTTGGGAACGGAGACGTCATTTTTACCGAGCAATGCATTTCAGGCATGGACGTCAGGGGCCATGGCTGTGGCGGATGGCAATGCGCAGCTGGCGGATGTCGCACTCAATGCGGCATTGAAAAAGAATCCGGACGATCAAATTGCAAAGTTCTGGCAGGCGCTTCGGTATCGAAACGATGCAGACCTGGATCCGGCAGTTCGAAGCGAACATGTGATTCGAACGATACGTGAAGTCGGCGCTGCAGCGCCACAGATGGTGGCTGCTCTTGAGATACTTATGGCCGAATTTTTGCGCCAGGGACAGCCCAAACCGGCACTTGATATATGGCTCGAGCGCAAGGATTATATGCCAGACAATGCCGATTTTTATGTCCTTGCCAAAGAATTGGCTCAGAACATTGGCTGGACTGAGATTGCAGAAGATTATATCGAAAAAGCGGCGTCCAAAGCTCCGGATTCGTGCAGGCAGATGGCTGCTGCACTCAAGCTGGAGGCACGAAAACATGCGTATACGTCGTATGACGCTCTTTCAGAGACGCTTCGTTCATGCCCTCAGATTATTCAGTTTTATGCATCATTGGAGGGTAATGACAGTCCTGAAAAAGTCATGAGTGACGGAGCCGTGAAAAATGTGGGCAAAGATCGCTGGCTTCAAGCCATGCGTGAACTTGCATCCAAATATCCGAATGACACGTCGCTTCGTCTTGAGGCACTCAATCTACGTGCACAGGATGATCCCGAGGGAGCGGCAGCGGATTTCATTCAGCTTCTGACCGACACATCGACGGGGTACTACACGAATATTTCTGCGGATAAGACACTGGAACTCATCGATCGCTTGAGAGCTTCGGGAAAGGATTCGGTTGCGCTTCGCGTTATCGATAAAATTATCGAAAGTTATCCGGTTTCAGAAATCATCAGAAATCTTGAATGGTATCTGAAACAGGAACGTCCATTTGCAGATTTGCGCATCGATGGCATGCAGGTGATAAAAGACTATCTGGCACAGGAACGAGAGGATGCCGGAAGCTCTGTCATGATTCTGGACTATGCAGCCACGAGAATTGCACCCGATGGGTCGAAACTCGGTTTGACGCATCAAATTTCGCGTGTTTTGAGCAAAGAAGGCAAGTACGAAATTGGCGAGATCAATCTGCCGGATGCTGCGTCAGTGCTGAAAATCAGGACGATAAAGGATGGAACATTTGAGATAGTGGAGCCCGAAACGATTGCTTACAAACAGTCAGTTTCTGCACCAAATCTTGAGGTCGGTGATTACGTCGAGGTTGAATATCTGACATTTGATCATGCGACGGCAAATGATTCTCGCGCTGTCACCGATATTTTCTTTTATGGTTCGGAACAGAGTCCGCTCGTTCGCTCTGAATACGTGGTCGAATATCCCCAGGACTGGGCTGTTGATATCATCGAATCGGGGCCGAAAAATCAGATAAATATGGAATGTCATCCGGTGGATGCCTATGTTCGCTGCACAGCAAAACGTGAAAACATTCCTGTGTTTATCGGAGAACCGAATACCGCATCAAGTCTTGATCTCATTCCGAGCGTCGCATTTTATCATCAGTTTGACTGGAACACGGTTCGGCGCAGTCTTCAGGAAACGATCGAAAAACAGACGCGACAGACGCCGTATATTGAGCAGTTTTATAAGAAAATCGGTGTTCCCGAGGGCGATTCGGTCTGGACCCATGCCCGGGCTATATATGATCAGGTCATTGCGAGCATTGATGAAAGTGAATCGATCCAGTCCGGTCACGATGACAGTGCAACCAATACGATAACCCAGGGGATCGGTGCCAGAAGTCTGGCTCTTAAGGCTCTGTACGATGTGGCGGGCATTCCGAGTTATTTTGCGCTCGTCAAATCGGTGGCATCTCCCGAAAATAGTGACAAACTGCCGGCACTTTATAACAACTCGTTTGCGACGATACTCGTCGTCGATACGGAAAAGGGGCCTGCTTATGTGCAGCCGTCCGAAGATTTTATTCCGTTCGATTATCTCGGTCTCGATTTCCAGAATCAGACGGTCATTCCGCTTGATATGACTAGGGACATCTTCACATCACGAGTGGATGACACCGAACAGCTTCGGGGTGAAATCGATATCGATTACGTCATCGGTCCGGATGGCGCGGCTCAGGCTAAGGCGACCGAAGTCATGCGAGGAAGCCGCGCTCTCGTCATGCGCAATTTCCTCAATACCGTTAAAAACGATACGGACAAATCCGAACAGGTCATTCAAAACAGCCTCGCCAACAGCTATGGCCGCATCGCGCTGACACATCTCGAACATGAAAATCTCCAGAATAACAACAAGCCTCTGACGCTTCATTATCACTTCGATATCGCGAATTTTGCCGACAAGCAGGACAATAAATTGAACGTGATATCGCGAATCTTTGCGTACAATCTTGTCAATCAGTTCGCACCGCTTCCCCACTCGGAAAGAAAATACCCGGTTGTGGTCATGTCAGACATGATATCGAAACGAAAACTGACGTTTCGTGCACCGGCAGGCTATTCGTGGAACTTGTCGACCCTTCATGATTTGGATATCGCGACCCCGTACGGCAAGTTCAGCCGCCACACAAAACTTGACGGCGCGGCTTTGGAAGTGTCGGAAATGATCGAGATTAAGCCGCAGCGCGTCAGTCTTGAGAATTATCCGGAATTCCGTAGATTTTGTCTGACGGTTGATGAAGCCCAGAGAACGATTATTTCTGCGGTTGTAAAAGAATAGAAAAGACTTTCCCGCACCAAAGTGTGCGGGGGAAGTGGTTACTATTCAGACTGAGTCCTTTGGAATCCTCAATATTTTTAGATGGTATAAGCCTTTTGGGCAGCTTAGCCATTATTACCCCTCCTGGGCCCCACTCCCGGCGCTCATCATTTTCTGCCTTATAAGTGCGAAATAATCTGCTTATATTTCAGAAGATTTGTGAACTACCCCCTGTCTGAGATGTAACTGGGCAGAGCTCCGGTGAGCTGTAACAAAGTGTGCGGGGATGATGCATAGAACTCTTTTCGATGTTAAAAAAAAGTGATAAATGCGGCGGCAGCTGACGGGGTGGTGCCAGTCAGGGCACCTGAGATGAGAACCCGTTGAACCTGTACGGATAATGCCGGCGTAGGGATTCAGCTTCGATGAATGGCCTGCGTTCGGAAAGAGAAGGTCATGAAATTACATCGAATAATCGTTTCCGGATTAATCATGGGCCTGCTGCCCATTTGGATGTGTTTATTTTCCGGAAATGCCTTTGCTTTTGACGAATTTGACACGGTTCATGCGCCAGCTCGCTTTACGCTGAATTACAATGATTTGACGTTTGAAATCAAAGGCAGGGCGCGTCTTGGTTTTCACGATTTGCAGGGCAAAGGCGGTCCTGAATACGACAGTCCCACGGACACGGCAACCATCGGAACCCGATCTCCGTTTGTCGAACTTGACAGCTTTGAACTGGCTTTTCGCCTTAACTGGCGCGAGTTTTTTTGGATCAATGCCAACGTTGCGTTTTTGACGGACAATACGTCGCTCTCGGCCATTTATTTTGAATACTATCAGTTGCTTGAATCCTGGTACAGTCATGGTGCGGAAGTCGGCTACCAGAATTCGATTGCCGCCACCGATCGCCATACCGTTCGATATCCGCTGATTGCAACGGAGTATTGGAAGAATCCCGAGTATCATGCGGTGTATGGTGCCCACTTTGATGTGTCACCTGAGACATCGGTTTCACTGTATGCGTCGATTTCAATGACACGTCCTCTCAAATCGGAACCGATACACGGATCGGCGACGTATGCGGGGTCGCTCAAGACACTTTCGTATGGATCGGCGAAGGCATTTTCGGGCAACTCGGTGGCCGGAACCGGACTCATCCGGTTGAAAACACACGGGCTTGTTGCCGAAGGCTTTGGCTATGTCGGCAGGATATCGACGAAATACGGGCTCAATACGCTTTTGTCGGATTATCCGTACTATCGAAGTCTGCCCGGATATGAGGATACGGAAACAGAAGCAACGTCCTGGTGGGCCGGAGGCCGTATTGGATACGACGGATACGGCATTCACGTTTTGGCCGAAGCCATTGCTTCCCGGGAACAGCTCATTGAGCGAACCGGCATGTATCTTCAGGCGTCCTATACCCATAAGTGGGCGATAGATTACTTCAATACGTTTGAATTTCTTGTTCGATACGAGCGGACGTGGCTTTTCAATGCCGGGGACAAACTTGATGAAATGCATACGTTCAGGACGCCGGAAGTGAACAATGCGATCTCGTGGGATCATCAGATAGTTACGATGGCAGCGAGGATCAATCTCATCCGGGATATTCTCATTCTGAGATGTGAATACAGCTTCTTTTTGGAAAAAAACGGGATGAAGAAGCTCGGCATCAAGGATGAACCGTACGACGACAACGAGCTGCTGATACAGCTGGAAGCCCGGTACTGACGGGAAATGATACGAAAAAGTATTCGGCGCGTACGCCCAGAAGCGCCGAAAGAGCGGCGTATTGCCGCATTTATGCGGCAATAGCCGCGAAGCGTTTGCGTATGCCGGTTTCGGCATAGCAATCGGGAGAACAAAGGAAACAAAACATGAAAAAGACGATGATATTTGGGGTAATTGCGGCCGCATTGGCGGGTTGTTCGGAGACGTCAGGGAATGGAGAAGACGTGCAGAACGAATGGAAACAGGCGCTGATTGAGCAGTCGTGTCCGGCTGCGGGGGAAGTCGTTTCGATGAAATCCGACAAGATTACGCAGAAGTTTTCGGACACGGACAACATCGAGTCGGTTCGGGTTCTTCCGGGGACGGGGGGAGAGGCGATTGTTGTGGCCTCAAAGGCGAAGACCGTGTATCGCGCGTCACTCAACGGGGACAAGATCAGCTCGCAGCGCATTCTGTCTCTGAGCGGTGCCGGAGCTGATGACGAACTGACGAATTCGGCGGCCATCAGCAGCACGGATTTTGTGGTTACACACACGATGATACTGAGGAGTGGCGCGTCGGCGACATCGCCCATTGTGGGCTGCCGGGGGGAAATCATCATTTACGATGGAGCGGGGTGCAGGACGCACCGGGTTGAGGTCGGGCCGATGCCGGATGCCGTGGCGGTGTCTCCGGATCGCAAATATATTATCACTGCGGACGAGCTAGATTCGACGGCCACATGGGGAAAGTGTCCGGTTAATTCCGCCGATAAGCAGGGCATCAGCATCATCGATCTGACGGGCGGATATGAAACGGCGCATGTTGCCAAACAGATAAAGTTTACCAAGAGTCTTTTGGGGCCGCGAGAGCCTGAATATGTTGCCATTGCGAGTGACAGTGACACGGTCTGTGTGACGCTTCAGGATTCGCATGAAATTGCGATTTTCAGTCTGAAAAAAGTGCTGTCGATGGACGGAGACACACTTGATGAAACGGCGGTGACGATACGTCAGCTTCCTGCCAATCCGGCCGGTGACAACCCGTGGCCTGACGGCGTGACGGCGTTTGATGCCGGCGGAAACATTTATTTTGCAATCGCCGGGGAATGGAATGACACACTGATTATTGTCGACAAATCGGGAGAAACCGTGGCGAATATTCATGTTACGGAAAGGGAGGTTCCGACGGAATATCCGTGTGTGGATGACAACGAATCGCCGCGCTACAGCCCCGATTCGATAACGTCGTTCAGGGACGGGGAAAAGGTTTATATTGCGGCGACGCTTCGATTTGCCGGTGCGGTCATCATATATGATGTCACAGAGCCGGGGGTGCCGGAGTTTGTGCGCATCGAGCCGGTTGGCGAAGAGGATGTGAAGGGGTGTAGCAAGGACGGATCGATTGTGTATCCCGAGGGCGTGAATGCGGGCGACGGATATTTGTGGACGGCCAATGAGGGAGAAAATTCGACGACTGTCCTGAAACTTGGTAAGTGAGGGCGGGGTGAATCTTTGAAGTTCGAGAGAAGCGGGCGATGTCGGAATTGAGAAAGAAAGAGTGGGTATCGGCGAGCATTTTTGCGGGAATGAGCCTTGTTTTGAGTGCCGGATGTGAGCCGAAGTCGTGTCCGGCGGTGCAGGAACAGGAAGTCTCGCAGGCGGTAAAGTGCGAAGCCCCGGAAATGCTTTCGAGCCCACCGTATGAACGCTGGAGCCCGGAGAGCGGTCTTGTTCATGCGTATTATGGAGGACTTTCGTTTGATGTCGGGGAGCCGTTGTCGAGCCGGTACATGGAGCGAAAGGGGGCGTCGCCCTGGCTTGATGCGGACTATGTTGATGCGGAAAAAGCGTCGGCGGACAATCTGGACTGGGCATCAGAACGTTATCTTCGCTGGCTTGGAGCCGCGAGCGGCACGTTTCATTTTCCGTTCTATCCCGAGGACTGGGAGGGAAACGTTCAGGTCGAAGTCGGGCTACGTCCGAAGATGAATGCCTCGATGGCAGTGAGGTTTTATCGTCCGGACGGCAATGGCGGGCGCGTCTGGTCGGAACCTCTGACGACGGATTTGACGCCGGGATGGCACGGGTATCGTTGGAATGTTCCCCGGGAGTATTTGTCCAAGGACGGGATGCAGCTCATGCGCGTGTCGTTTCCGGGGACATTTTTTGAGGGAGAGAACCGTGTTGCGGCGAAGTTTGTGCACATCGGAGTTGGGGCATCGGACGAGCCGACGGGGAAATTCAAGCTTGAGAAGAAGGATGTCAAGGGCCGGACGGGTGGCAATCGGGTTCTCGATGCATCCCTGGACGGGTGGGGGCTGAGAGCCGGGCAACGGCTCGAAAGGTTTATGGTCGTTCCGGAAAAGGCCCGGCTTCGGTTTTATTCAGCTCCGGGGGCGTGGCTTGAGACGGAAGGAAGCCTCGTTCTGGAGGTGATGACGCAGAGCGAAAAGAAACGCGTTTCGGAGATAGGAATCAAGCCCGGAGCCTGTTGGGAGCTTCAGGATATCGACCTTTCGGCGTATGAAGGCATGGCGGTTCGGATCGTGATGTCTTTTGAGCCGAAGGAGAAGGAGGAGGCGTTTGCACCGCCCAGGGAATATCGAGCCGACGTATATCTGTCGTCGCCGGAAGTTCGGGTGGAAGACGGGGGGCTTGAAAAGGCTCGCGAAGGTCTGAAAAATCCGTCGCGAATCGTCGTTCTGGCAGTGGATAATTTGCGTGCGGACAGGCTTTGGAAAGAGAACAAGCAGCGTGCGGTTCCGAATTTGTCGCGCGTGGCGGATGAGGGCGTTTTGGGAGTCGTTATGGGCGATGGGCGTTCGTTTGTGACGATGGAAACGTCGTTTTTGACGGGGGTAAGGGCGTCAGAGCATGGCGTTCGCGAACCTGGGACGCATGTCCGGACGTCGCTCACGACGATAGCCGAGAAGCTTTCGCCGAACGGGTGGAAGAATTATTTTTATTCGACATCGGGCATCATCGATGATTCGCATGGCTACGCGCAGGGTTTTGATACGATACGGACGCTGAACAAGGAAAACCTGACGGACAGTTCGTTGGCACTTCACGAAGTGTCGTCGGATATTGCGTCGTCGCCGGAAAAGTCGTTTTTTTATGTCCATCTTTCGGAGCTGAGGCTGCCGCATCGGTATGACAGTGAGACGTTTTCGGCGTGGTCGCTTCCCGGGTACAGCGGCGGCGTGAATGAGGCGGCGATGAACAATATTGCGGTTCTTCGGGATCCGACGCCGCAGGATTCGATGCAGTTTGAAGCGTACTACGATGCCGAGCTGGCGCGCGTGGATGCCGCGATCGGGGCATTTATCAAGGGGCTGCCGGAGAATACGGATGTTGTGTTGTACGGGACGCACGGGTGTTCGCTTGGGGAATCGACGCTCGGGTATGAGCAGGGACTGACGCCGTGGGAGCTGTACATGCCGTATATTTTCTATCGCGCGGGGCTTTCAGGCGGCGTCAAAAGACGAGAAGTGGTTACGGCGGATGAGATATCGGGGTCGGTTCTGGAACTGGCGGGTGTGGAGACGGAAAAGCCCGGTGTTTTTGTGGTTCACGATTCGCGTCCTGTGGCAGATGGATACGGTATGACGGCGGCGGGGACAGTGAACTGGTTTTACCGCATTCGCCGCGAGGGCGTCGATGGCGTGTTTTCAACCGGGAGCGGGAGCGATATTGCCGCCAGGGACGAAGGTGAGCACTCCATTCTCAAGCAGGCGATGCGTGAAAAAATCGACTGAAATGATGTGGGAGTGTCGCTATCGGCCGCGAGCGGCCGATACGCGCCTTTTGGGGTCCTTGCTATTCTGACGAATACGCAAGGGCTTTTTTGTTTTGTTGTTTGGCGGCAGTTGTGGCAATCTGAGGCGGTGTTTTTTGGGGTGTCTTGGAGATTTCAGGAGCGCATAATGTCAAACAATTCCAATCAGGAGCCGGTATCCGTTGGCAGCTGGATAGGCTTTTTTATTCTTCTTGCCATACCGCTGGTCAATATCATTGTCATCATAGCTGGGGCTGTGAGTTCGACCAACAATCCGAGCAAAAGAAGTTACTGCAGGGCCCTGATATTGTGGCTGGTTTTGTGTATGATAGGCGGGGTGGTATGCGCGTTTGTGTTTGGTGCGGCCCTGAGCAGTGTATTCAAATCGTCGGATATCAATCTCGATATATTTAAGGACGGTATTGAGCAGGTTGAAAAGATCGATGTGAACGATATCGATATCGACAGCCTGGAGAAAAAGCTGGAAAGGGCAGACGGCAGTCAGCAGGCGCCATCGGCGGACAAGCCCGAAGAGAAAAAATAGCAAACTGAGACGGCAGCAAACACCATCATCAGACAACCCCGAAGAGAAAAAAGAAGGAAACTCGTCATGAAAGCATCATTGAGTTGGTTGGGCGTGTTGGGAATGTTGGTTCCGATGACCGGTTGGAGTTATGGCGAGGGCGATGTTCCGTATGAAGCGCGCGTTATTCATTATTTGATGAATGAAGCGAGGACGGATGTTCCGGCGGCTTTGTCAAAATGTGGAAAGAATTGTTCAGAAGGCATTGGCGTATATGGATACCAGCTCAAGCCGGTGTGGTGGCATCCTCAGCTATATCGTGCAGCGCAGTTTCATGCCGTGTCGATGAGCTACATGGATCCGAACAAGTCAAACATGAACCTGTGTCTGAGCCATGCTTCGCCCTGTCATCTTGATCCGGCGTCGATTGGTGCGGATTGTAAGGGGGAAGCCTGGTGTGCCTGTGTTGACAAGAAGGGCAAATGCGGTTCGAAGGGAACGCCGTTTGAACGCCGAGTGCAGATGTTTTATCCGCATGCCCATGGCGAAATTATCGGTGTGAGCACGGATTATTCGCCATTTTCGATCTTTTACAGTTATCTGTACGAGAACGGGAAGCAGACGAAAGGACATCGGGCGGAGATCTTGTCGAAAGATGTGAATCGGGTTGGTGTTGGATTTGCGCAGGGATGGAGCGTTGGAGATTTTGGCACTGAACAGGAACAGGGATATCCGATAACGTCCGGCAGTGATTTCAAGGAAGAGAGCAGTTTTCCGGACTATTCAGCGGCCGGTAATGGCAAGACGTGGTTCAGACTTCACTATTATAATCCAGGCAAGCCGCTCAAACAGGCGCGATTGTATTTCAATGATCGTTGTTATGATTTGCAGTCGTTTAGAGGGAGTGAGGAAAACGGCAGTTTTGGGACGATGCAGATTCAGATGGGTCGGCATTGTACGCCGTATTTTTATGAAGTTCTGGATAGCACAGGGCGCGTATATCGGTATCCGGAGAGTGGATTTTTGCAGTACAGCTGTGATCATTCGTGGCGTGAGTCGTGGAAGAATGGCCAGAAAGACATGCGCAGCTGTTTTGGCGAAAATGCGATCATGGCAGGGAATGGTTATCAGAGTGTTCCGAATCAGGGTGGCTATCAGTTGTCAGGAGTGGGAGTTTCGACGACAGACAGGCAGGGGGCTGGGTACCGAGGAGGCGTTCCGGGGCATCGTCCGGAAGTGCATGTTGGAGGCGCGGTTACGCGAGTTCGCGAGTACCATCTTTATGAGACCGAGTCTGTGGTCAATGGCAAAGTCGAGACACATTATTTTGAAGAAGAGATTGTCGAAGACAAGGATGGCCGTCATGTCAATAAAAACGAGGGAGACGGAAAGAAAGCCTGCCGTTTTGTCGTGGATTGATGAGGAGGTTTGTTGCTTGTATGGTATGAAAAATGTGTGATAAAAAGGAAGGAAATGAGAGGCATGGGATAGGCTTTCATGCAAAAGAACAGGCATTTTGGAGGAAAACAAGATGATGCCCACACGGCTTCAGGATGGTCTTTCTGTATCTTTATTGCAGTGGATGCGGACGGTCGACTCGAGTCAGAAGAGGTCAGTGACGGTTCGTATTAACGATATGGAATCGGTCACCGATGTGATACATAATCTTGAAAATGCCGGTCTGGCAGACATAGAACAGCTGTCAGGATCGACAGTACGCGGCACCGTGACATCGGAAGCGTTGTCGTGTGTGGTTCGATGTCCGGGAGTTTGCTACGTGACATCCGATGAACGGGAATAAAGATGGATGTAAAAGAGTGGGGCGGAGCTTGGGCCGCGATACCGACGCCGTTTAAGGCGGATGGTGAATTGGATTTATGTGCACTTTCACGTCATATTGATTTTTTATGTGCGCATGAAATCGATGGGATAGTTGCCAATGCGACAACGGGTGAAGGGGCGACAATGAACGACGCCGAAAAAGAGTCGGTTCTCAGGATCGTTCTTGATCGCGTAAAAGGCCGCGTTCCTGTGATCGCAGGCGTTGGCACAAACGATACGAAAACGACCATTCACAACGCCGAGGTTGCCTTGTCCAGCGGCGTCGATGGACTTCTGGTTGTGACGCCGTTTTATAACAAACCAAATCAGGAAGGTCAGTATCGTCACTTTATGACAGTCGCTGATGCCGTGGACTTGCCGCAGATTTTGTACAATGTTCCAAGTCGAACGGGTACGAGGTGTTTGCCCAGGACGCTTGGGCGTCTGTCACGGCATCCGAATATTGTCGGCGTAAAGGATGCAACGGCTGATATGGTTGTTGCCAGTCAGACGCGCATTGAAGCGCAGAAGAATAATCCGGAACGCCCATTTTTGATGTTTTCCGGTGATGATGGAACGACCCTTCCTTTTGTTGCGGTTGGCGGCGTTGGGGCCATCAGCGTTGTTGCTGACGTTGCACCCTCACTGATGCATACAATTATTTCACTTGCGCGCTCGAATCGATATGAGGAAGCTCGCGTTCTGCATGAAAAAATGCTTCCTTTGTTTTCTGCACTGTTTAGCGATACCTCGCCGATTCCACTCAAGGCCATGCTTTCTCGCTCATCGCTGAATTATCCGGGAACGCTTCGATCACCGCTTTTTGAAATGCCAAAGGACGATGCCGACAGGCTTTGTGAACCACTGAAATCCTTTATTGAGGCAGTCAGATGATGAAAGACAGGATACGGGTAGCCATTCTTGGGGCATCAGGACGAATGGGACGCATCATTGCACGATTTTTTAGTCAGATGCAGGATGTATTCATTGCGGCTAGAATAGATTGCATCGCATCGGATGACGGATTGCAGCCCGCCATCGTGACATCCCTTGACCAGGCTCCGGAATTTGATGTTCTTGTTGATTTTTCAGCTCCGTCAGCGACGATGTCGTCGTATGAAACGATGAAATCACGTAAATCGGCATGGCTTGTCGGAACAACAGGTCTTTCACAGGAACAAAAAGACTTGATTCAAGGTCTATCAACCCAACAGGCTGTGTTTATTTCGGCGAATACTTCTCTTGGTATTGCCTTGATGCAGAGGCTTTGTGCACAGGCAGCGGCGGCTCTTCATGGTTGGGACTGTGAGATATTGGAAGTCCATCACCATGGCAAGCAGGATGCACCATCGGGAACAGCACTTTCATTGGCCAATACAATTGCCGAGGCTCAGCGAGCGTGTGGAGACGAACCCGTGATTTTGACCGATCGTTCAGCTCTTCATGAAAAAAGAAATCCACGGAGCATCGGGATTGCGTCACTTCGCGGCGGTACAGTAGCCGGCGAGCATACAGCAATCTGGTATGGCGAAAACGAGCGCTTAGAAATAAAACATACGGCCGAAAGCCGGGAAATCTTTGCACATGGAGCCTGCAAAATCGCGGTTTGGCTTGCAGAGCAGCCGGCGGGCAGCTATCAGATGGCGCAGTTTCTCGACACAATTTTGAAATAACGATGGAGAGCGGACGAAAACAGGATGTTTTCGTATCCCAGATGCAATCATGGAAGAACAACGTCATGACAATCGCCCCGTGGGGGTATTTGACAGCGGTGTGGGAGGCTTGACTGTACTCGATGCGATACAGCAGGTTCTCCCGCACGAAGATTTGATTTATTTGGGCGATACGGCTCGCGTTCCATACGGCAACAGGACACCGCAGACGATTATCCGGTATGCGGTGTCATGCGCAAAACAGCTCGTTGAACGCGACGTCAAAGCGATCGTGATCGCTTGCAATACGGCCAGTGCACATGCTCTTGAAGCCCTGAATGAAGCCTTTGATATTCCCGTTTATGGTGTGATCGAGCCGGCCTCTCGAATGGCGGTCCAGGTATCACAAACGCGTTGTATCGGAATTATTGGTACGCGTGCGACGATATCCAGTCAGGCATATTCTCGAGCCATTCTTCATCTCGACAGCAGTGCACATGTCTATGGATTGGCATGTCCGTTGTTTGTGCCATTGGTGGAAGAAGGCTGGGCGGAAAGTGATGTCGCCTGTCTTGTGGTTGAAAAGTATCTCAAGGACTTGTTGGGAATGACCGATGGTCATTCCATGGATACGCTGATATTAGGCTGTACACATTATCCGATACTGCGAACCATGATATCGAAAACACTAAAGCGTTATGGATGCAATGTATCGCTTTGTGACTGTGCACAGGCGACAGCAGAAACATTGCGAATGGCATTGGAAAAGCGCCAGCTTTTGGCGTCAAATACCCATCATGGGCGAGCGCAGTATCTCGTCACGGATGATCCGCTTCAATTTGCAGCCGTCGGAAAATCGTTTATGAAAGAACCGCCGAGTGATGTCATTCATATTGATATTGTGTAGTTATTGTTCCGGGCATAGTTTGTCAGGCTTTCCCTTAAGGAACCTCTGAATAAAACAAACATTAGGCAACAAATGAGGAAAGCTGGGGGGCTTCGGCGAGGAAACAATGGTTAGGCTGCTCCAATGGCTTATACCATCTAAAATATTGAGGATTCCAAAGGACTTGGTCCTTTGGTGGGGGGCCGAGGATTTTCGCCATCCAGTGAATGGCGAAAACCACAGAGCCCAGTGAGCAAATGAAATGAACGAGTTGGAGAGCCGACAGGCTCGGGAAACGAAGTTCATTTCTGCGAACTGAGGACAGGGGAAAAGCCCCAGCAGGGTTCGGGACAGAGCTCCGGTTGAATAGTAATCGGTTGATTGCCAAAAGAAGTAATTATTATTGCTATGCAAAAATTAAGTTTGATATAATTAAATCTCATTTTTTAACAACCAAAGGGAGGCTATATGAAGAAAATATCGTTATTGTTAATTGGATTTGCGGCGTTGATGCTTGCCTGTGATGATGACGACAACGATGACATGGGGAAAACAGCAAGTTCACTGACATTTGAGTGTAAGGACGGCGTTCAATACTCGCATTTTTCAAATGATTCAGTCGTTTCAATGAATTGCGGCGATTATGGCGGCTGCAATGAAAAGACGAATCAGTGTGCGGCGGCCCCAACCCCCAGTAATGCACCTAATTGTGTCGAAGATGCCTCCGTGTGTGATGCAGGTGTTCGGTTTGTTTGTACGGATAAACGTTGGGTTGCCGTTCAAGTTTGTGATGCCGGATGTGAAGGCGATGTCTGCAAAGAAGGCGTAGTCCCGGGTGAGTGCAATGAGGGAGCGAAAAAGTGCGAAGGTGGCAAAGCGTACGTCTGCGCAAACAAGAGCTGGGGGGAAGGCACGGATTGCGGCGATGCCGGATGTGAAGGCGATGTCTGCAAAGTAGTTGTAGTCCCGGGTGAGTGCAATGACGGCGCGAAAAAGTGCGAAGGCGGCAAAGCCTACGTCTGCGCAAACAAGAACTGGGGAGAAGGCACGGATTGCGGCGATGCCGGATGTGAAGGCGATGTCTGCAAAGAAGTCGTAGTCCCGGGTGAGTGTAGTGACGGCGCGAAAAAGTGCGAAGGCGGCAAAGCCTACGTCTGCGCAAACAAGAGCTGGAGTGAAGTTGCGGATTGCGGCGATGCCGGATGTGAAGGCGATGTCTGCAAAGAAGTCGTAGTCCCGGGTGAGTGTAGTGAGGGTACGAAAAAGTGCGAAGGAGGCAAAGCCTACGTCTGCGTAAACAAGAGCTGGGGAGAAGGCACGGATTGC
>JAZRVP010000107.1:0-1449 GCA_045599245.1 Myxococcota bacterium | reverse complement strand
GAAGAAAAAATCCGAAATGTGAAATCTCTCATGGAAAATATTGGTTGTGATTTCGAAAGAGCTGCTCAATTGCTCAATCTTTCTGATGAAGACAAAGCGATGATTGCCAAGGCACTGGCTGTAAAAAATGCATGACCGTTGATTGTGGCATGAATGAGCGCAAGATGGAAATGGAGCTGTCAAAGCGTTTGGCGTGATGATGGCTGATTGAATAATAACGTCCGTCATGGTGTGTGCATTACTGAATCTTTACTTTACATGATGTACATGATACGGCACATTTACGCGTCGTTTCACAACGTTTTTTCCTTTTATTGCGAGAATTTTCATGAAAAATATACAACTTGTCATCTTTGATTTTGACGGTACCCTTTGCGATTCACAAGGTATTATCGTTAAAACCCTTCAAATGGCACAGGCTGCACTCGGGTATTCCGTTTCTTCCGATGAAGATTGTGCTTCAACGATCGGACTTCCTCTCGAAAGATGCTTTATCAAGCTCATGCCTTCGCTTTCTCAGGCGGATGCCGCTATCTGTGCTAAAACTTATCGACAAATTTTCGAAGAAAACAAGAAAATCGCCTTTCCGCCTCTTTTCCCGCATGTTATGGAAACCATTGAAGCTTTGCATAAACAGGGCATTCGAATGGCGATTGCGACTTCAAGAGTTCAGGTTTCTTTGCTGAAATTTGTCGAGCGATATCAAATGACACCATTTATGGAAATATGTATCGGTTCCGATAATGTAGCCAATCCAAAGCCTGCACCTGATCCCGTTTTGTTTATATTGGATAAAACTGGCATTTGTGCTGACCATACACTCGTCGTCGGCGATATGACATTTGATATATTAATGGGCAGTCGCGCGGGTACACATACGTGTGGCGTGACGTATGGCAATGGCACAAGACAGGAACTTATCGATTGTAACGCTGACTTCATTATCGATGATTTTGCTGAGCTTAAACAAATCGTTTCTGTCTAAGGATGGTTTGAACAAAACGATATTTTAAGGCAGGCATTAAAGAGAGCAGGGTGGGGGCCCCAGCGAGTAAGCATGGTTAGGCAGCCTCAAAGGCTTATACCACCTAAAATATTGCGGATTCTTAAGGGCTCAGCCCTTAAGCGGGGGGCCGAGGATTTTCGCCATCCTGTGAATGGCGAAAACCACAGAGCCCGGTGAGCAAATGAAATGAACGAGTTGGAGAGCCGACAGGCTCGGGAAACGAAGTTCATTTCATATTGCGAACTGAGGAATCGGGGCAGAGCCCCGACTGAGATGCTGTGGTTATTTGCAAGGATAATCGTCTAAAAAGTTCCTGAATTTATGCTGTATTCGATATAAGAAACACAAGCAAGCTAACAGATCAGAACAAGCATTCTGGGGCTTTGCCCCAGACCCCAAGGTTTATCGCATTGGAGACAATGATAAAGAGACCGCCAGTAGCA